>CAZHRV010000034.1:0-8786 GCA_964535035.1 uncultured Rikenellaceae bacterium | reverse complement strand
ACCTGAAAGGGGATGAGCTTAATTTCATAGCCTGTCAACCTCAACTGGTTGCGTGAGTTCGAGGAGCCGTATGATTCGAGAGGATCACGTACGGTTCTGAGAGAGGTTTGGGGGTGAAATTCCCCCTTACCTACTCGACTTCTTTTAATGTCTTACTTAAATCTAATTGACTTTCAAGGGCAATTTTTCAATAATAGAAAGTATTATACATTTAAAAGTGGTAAGTCACTAATAGAGCTGTAGCTGGCATGCTAGGTAAGATTATTTCGATACCGGATGTTTTCGGTGGTATATACCCAGAATAATCCCAATTAGAATGAGAGCGAATGATAAACTTTATTTGAGTTACGTAGTATGATTCCAATGCGAATGATACTTTATTGAATGCTGAATATGAGATATTTATAAAAGGTTTAAGTTCAATATTGTGTCCAGTAATAGCCCGTTTAATCTTCTCGTCAGATGTATGGAACTTAATCAATTCATCTTTTTGATTGAATCGATATCCAAGGTCACAACCATAAATGAAAAATATATCCTTAATAATGGATGTCTTCTTCTGAATTCCTAATGCTAATCCCATATTATAAGTATTTGAAAGATTAAAACCGGACTCACTATTTATTCTAACCCGATTATAGAATAAATTTGTACTTAACCTTAAGTCAAAACGTTTTAGGGGATGGTACAAAATAATTAATGGAAGTGTACTGTCGGCATAGTCCTTATTAAACAAGTTTTGAATATTTATTGCCAAAGATTTCTTTCTTTCAGCATCCTCCTTGGATTGTGCTGTTAGATAAATCATATTCATGGCAATAGCTAAGAAGATCAATAGTCTTTTCATTCTTTATAATATTTCCAGATTCTAGTTTGTTCTAAATGAGATAAGTCGGAAGCACAACACGTTCTATTGTGATAAGTGAACATAAACCAAATTTCGTTTTCATTAATGTCAATGATTTTCAGATAAGGCTCCATCAGCATGAATGAATTATAACAAGAATATCCGAACATGCTAAAGAGATCACTACAGGAGCTTCCCCTATGAAAAATGACTAGTGAATCACTTACCGACCAAAGTACTCTGCATGAAGTATATTTTATTCTTATTCCAACTCCATCTTTAAAGTAATCATATATGCTATCCACATATGCTTGTTGATACGGCTTAAAAGTAAATGTGGGCGGGTAATGAGCGGGGTGTAATGAATCAATATTTTCAAAGATTGGATGCCACTTCCCTAAAAGGGATTGATAAAATTCAGGTAGTTCTGGTTTCGAACAAGAAGTTGATATGACAGACAATATTATAAAAACCTTAAATTTCATGTCTTAATATTATTTTTACTTTATGCATCTGAGATAACACAAAATATAATGTAACAGATATTTAAGTGGTTCCTGTTATTAAGGAAACTTTTTCTCCTTTATTCGATACATTTTTTAAAGATCCTTTAAGCATAATTTATATAATAAAGTATAATTTGAAATTAGTACTAAAAGTGGTAAGTTATCAATAAAGCTAACCCCAGGCGTTTTGGTAAAAGTATTTCGATGTCTGATGTTTCTGAATCTTGCATATAATACCTGTTAGAATAAGATCGCTTAATAATTCTTATTTGTGCAACATAATATGATTCAAGTGATAATGATATCTTTTTTAGTGCTGAGTAAGAGATACCTATGAATGGCCTAATTTCAAGATTGTGTCCAGTTACGGTTTTGGTTATCATTTGTTCAAATACATAGTTTTTTAATACTTCTTTATTTTGATTTATTCGATATCCTATGTCATTACCATAGAAAAAACAGAAATTTTCTATTATTGTCTTTTTCCTCTGACTTCCAATGCTCAGGCCAATATTGTACCTATTTGACCAGCAAGTATTTTCACCTATCGTAAACTCATTATCGAAAATATCAGTATCTACTCCATTAATTTTAGTATTGTCAAAGGAGAATATAGAACTTATACGAATTTCATTAAGATTGACAGAGTTTTTATGAATGAATATAAATGTCGGAATTGAGTTGTCAAAGAAATCTTTATTGAAGAGATTATAAATATTTAAAGCTATGGAGTTCTTATTCTCAGGCTCCTCTTTTTCTTGAGCTAATAGCCTAGCCAGGGTCATGGCAAAAATTAATAAAACAAATAACTTTTTCATTTTTTATAATACTTCCAGGTTCTAGTGCTTTCTAAATTAGATAAATCGGGTCCACAATATTCTCTATTATTATAAGAAAATATAAACCACACTTCGTTTTTCTCCAAATAAGTAATTTCAAGATAAAGATACATTATAATAAAAGAATTATAACATGTATGACCCATATCAAATGTACTACTTAAATCAAGTCTGTAGGAAAATGATATTATAGAATCATATAGATGCCAGAATATGCTTCCGGAAGGACTTGAAAAATATTTAATACTTGTTCCTACTCCATCTTGAAAGTAATCGTATATACTGTCAATATCTACTTGTTCATATGGCATGAATGTAAAAATAGGAGGGTAATGTGCAGGGTAGTATTATACTTTGTCAACATAAAACATTGACAAAGGAGGAGTTACAGGCTAAATTAGATGGATTTATGTACAGATATAACTACCAAAGAAGACACTCAGCATTAAAATATATTACACCATTAGATAAACTTAAAAACACAGCAAATTTGTTACTTAAATTATGAAGTATAACATAGCTATCGGGATTATCCCCGGTTACTAAGTTGGTGGCGAGCACTGGAGCAGTGTCGCGGTACAAACTATTTCGAAGGCAGTAATTTATCACGGTGCAGGATTTTAATTGCGTGCAGATGCGCGCTTTGCCCACCGAAGCGGAGCGAAGGTGGGTGTCCGGGTGCAAGAACCATTACAAATTTGTCTTGAGTGCAGGAGCAAAAGCAAAAAGTGTGACAACAGCGCAAGCCGTAGCTTTAGCGAAGGCTTGACAACTTACCCATATTGTCCGTGTTAGCAAAAGTTATTATTTAAATCTATTGTCAGATATTGTCTCGTTAGGGTTAGCAGTCTTATTGTTTATCCATCCATTTTTTTCTATCTCATGTATATCAAATTGAGAGATATATGGCTTAATGTCTAATAGAGGTGTTCCATCTAATATGTCAATGTTTTCAATTTCAAGAATGTTGTCTTTTATGCTGATGAGTTTTACAACAGAAATACCTATTTGATTTGGTCGTTTAGGAGCTCTGGTTGCGAATATGCCGTGAGGTTTATTGTCTAGAAAAGGGATGACATTTAAATCAAAGTCTTTAGACTTGTGAAAATGATAGATAAGGTAGATATGAGAGAATTTATCAAGGTCAAGCAATCCTTTAACAAATTCTTTTTTCAACTCGATGGTTCCTTTAATTCCTATTGAGCTCTTAGATTGAATAGGCATACCTTTAATTTTCTTAAAAGGTGTATGGATTTTGCCTATGGATTTATAACAAATTTTCATAATGGTAGAGTGTTTCAATTTTTGCTAACGGCTCGGCGGTAGAATAAGTAGGCGTTACCTGACGTAGTACCGGGCAGCTATCATAATCTTTAGCCAGGTAAAAGTCCCGGTACAAGGAAGGTATGGCGCGTGTTTTTGCAGTCCTGTTACAAACCGCCGGGTGTATACGAGTGTCGGGGTACAATGCTGGTAAATAAGTAGTTGTTTGTCAAGTTACACAAGCTTTAAAGAGGGCAGGAGCGGAGTCTGGATTTATCACGTTTTACAAAGCTGTCTGGAAGGCAGAAACAGCTTGCAAAAACCATGACGAAACTATTAATTTTAGCACTTATGAAAATAGCATAGTCTCTTGTACGATATCAATAATTCTTGTAAATTATTGTTTGTAAATAAATTAACATTTTAATACAAAGAGACTATGCAAACACAAATTACGAAAAAAATTGATTTCACAGGTAAAAATCTCTTCATTGGATTAGATGTTCACAAGAAGAGTTGGAGCGTTACCATCGTTGTCGACGGAATGGAACACAGAACATTTACTCAACCTCCTGATCCCGAAGCTTTGCAAAAATACCTTCAAAGGTCTTTTCCCGGAGGCAGTTATCATAGCGCTTATGAAGCCGGTTATTGCGGATATGGTATTCACCGGAGGCTTAATGATCTCGGGATAAAAAATATGGTAATTAACGCCGCTGACATCCCTACAACACAGAAAGAAAAATTACACAAGCGTGATCCTGTAGACAGCAGGAAGATAGCCAGGGGTCTCGAAAAGAATTCATTGCAAGGGATTCATGTATTTGACAGGAATCTGGAGGAGCTCCGGAGCCTTAACAGAACCAGGTTTTATCTTATGCGCGATCTTCGAAGAAGTAAAAACAGAATAAAAAGCTTTCTTCTGTATTATGACATTCCACTCCCGTCCGAATTTGATAATAACCAGTGGACTCTGAAGTTTATAGCCTGGCTTAAACAGGTTAAGATGCAGACTTCCGGTGGTCAGGATGCATTCTCTCATCTTATAACTTCGTACGAGCATCACAGGCAGCAGTTGCTTATTCTGAGCCGGATGGTAAGGCTCAGAATAAGTCAGCACGATAAAGAGTTATATGATCTTTTAAAAACCACTTCCGGTATAGGACCACTGACTTCTTCAGCTTTGATAACAGAGATTGGTGATATTAACCGGTTTCCTCATCTCGATGACCTGGGAAGCTATGTGGGGCTGGTTCCCAGGGTACGGGAAAGCGGCGAAACTACTCACACTGGCGGAATTACCTTTCGCTGCAATAATTTCCTCAGGGTCCTGCTTGTCGAAGCTTCCTGGCAGGCAATCAGGCGTGATCCTGCGCTGATGCAGTATTATCATCGTCACCTGGTCAACAGCAAAGGACATAAAGTAATTATCAAGGTAGCTCGTAAACTATTAAACAGGATAAGATATGTAATGAAAAACCGGAAGCCATACGTGACAGGTGTGGCATAATAAAAAACCCTATGAATCAAACCATAAGGGATAACGTAAAACACGGCATGTAACTGACCGATTACACATTTTAGCATACGTACCCTTACTATAAAAAATGACAAGTGATTGCGGCAGAAATAAACTGACCGCAGATTGCAGTGTGATTTTATAGGATTTTAAAGAAGTATATAAGAATTTATTGTTCTAACTTTACCCTAACCGGAGACTCTGCTTTTCATAGCATTGTCCGTGTTATGGCAAGTACTGTTATTTTTTCAATATATAAATAGTTCCCTTGTTTTTGCCAATGGAATCAATAATATGTTCTTTTTTAAGATATTGTAGATCTTTTTTTAGAGTATTAATTGATATTCTAGTCAACTTTTTTGCTAGGTCACCAAGTTTGATAGGTTGATTCTTTTCGATAAATTCTTTAATTGACTTTTGTCTATCGTTTAGATAACCTCCCTTACTTTTTAATATATCATATTTTTGTTCAAGCCTTGAAATAAGGGACTCTATCGAATTTAAGAAGAATAATAACCATTCATCGATTCTCTCCTTTTTAGAGTTTCTGTTTTTCTGTCCAGTTACAAGTGCTTCATAATATGTTTTTTTCTTCTGTTCAATAAGGTTCTCAAATGATATGTACTGAATGAATTGATAATCAAATCTTAGCAGTAATAAGTTGGTTAATAGCCTTGAAAGCCTGCCATTGCCGTCTTGAAAAGGATGAATTGATAAAAACTCATAAACAAATAATCCTATGGTTATCAGAGGATGGAGTTCTTTTGATTTTAACTGTTTGTTTGTCCATTCGATTAATTCAATCATTTCACTTTCCACAAGGTGAGGTTCGGTTGTGTCGAATATCACCTTCTGTGTGCCATCGGGATAGTTGGCAACAACTTTATTAGGTAGATATTTGTATTTGCCACGATGTCTTTGATCTTTATTACTGTATTTTAATAGTAGTTGATGTAGTTGCAGGATATAATTCTTTGTTAGTTGAATATCTGGGTAGTTTTCATAAATAAGTTCTAGAGTGTCAAAGTAACCGACTACTTCTTGTTGATCCCTGGTTTGCAGTTTGGTTATTTTAAGGTTGTCTAAGAGTTCTTTGACTTCAACATCAGTCATCTTCGCACCTTCGATTCTGGTTGAAGATCCAATACTTTCTATAGTGGCTATTTTGCGTAACTCTTTTAAATAGATATTTTCTTGTTTCTCAAGAATGTTCCACTTACCTTTAAATGAGTCAATATAACTAATTGATTTTAAGATTGATTGATTTGTTTGAAAATCAAAATCTATCTTTGTTTGAAATTTATCCATAAATTATCCATATTGTATCCATTGCAAAGATAGGATAAATTATTCAAATATCTATAATGTATCCATATAATATCTATTCAGGAGCTGAGATGTATTTGCCATAACGGCCCGGCAATATGGGGAGGTTGTGTTCCGCCAGCTGGCGGATGGCGCACTTTTTGCCGTCCAGGTACAAAGTTTTGTGAGAATTACGCGTGTCGCGGTACATAATATCTCGGAGCCAGAAATTTATCACGGTGCAGGATTTCAATTGCGTGCAGATGAGCGTGTCCGGGTGCAAGAACTATTACAAATTTGTTTTGAGTGCAGGAGCAAAAGCAAAAAGTGTGACAACAGCGCAAGCCGTAGCTTTAGCGAAGGCTTGACAACTTACCCATATTGTCCGTGTTAGCGGAGCGTTTTTTGTTATTTTACTTTTGATTCTGCCCAGTGTGAATGAATGAGTTTCCATTCTTTTTCTCTGCACTGATAAATTTCAGTGACATTCCAACGGGCTGTGTCCTTATCCACTGCAAATACATCAGTAAAAGTCAGTATCGCAATATCGCCAAATACCTGAACTAATGGTTTGTAAAATCTATGGAATGGCACATGAACCAATCCTATTATTGGCGTTAATAATTCTTTAAAGGAATCAATACTATCAACTCTAGATTTTAAAGAAGGATCAAAGTAAGTCACATCATCCCACGAATTATCAATAAAACCCATGGGATCCCCATTATACCATCTATTCAAAGTAGATTCTTCTTTAGCAAGGATTAAGCTTTTGATTTGTTCTTCATTTGGTTCTGTCTTCTGACTTTTTGCTCCATTATTTGAACAGCTAAATAAAACGGAAATACATGCAACGCAAACAACAGTATTGATAAAGGTTTTCATAAATTGGAATTTTGAGTTAACATAGATATTATATAAAATTAGAACAATTTTTGTCACTTTTTTCTAATTATAACTAAACTATCTCGCTGTGAGGGAAATCGATTTATGATCAAAAAAATGGAGCAAATGTTACAAATTTAATTCATTCCGATATCCATTTATTGACCATTTAGCTTGTGGATTTAACTGATAATCTCGGTGGCGGGAATGCCCGCTAACGGCCCGGCGGTATAATTATGTAAGCGTTACCCGCCGCCAGTCCACTGTGCAGGAATTTCGGGCGTAAGAGGTCCAGAAAAGAATACGCGGCGGGTACGGCGGGGTTTTTGCCGTCCGGGTACAAATTGCCGGGAGTTTACGAGTGTCGCGGTACAATTTTAACAAGTTATTAGTATTGAAATATGTTTTAGCATTATTAATAAGGGCACTTGAGCAGTGTCGCGTTACAAAATAAAATCGAAGTCAGAATTGAGTCAGGATACACAGGTTTTATTGGGAGTAGATGCGGGTATCCGGGTTTAACCATATTACTATTTAAAAAAAGAGCAGAAGCAAAATGCAAAAACCATGACGAGCTTATTAATTATACCGACCGTGTTATCGGTTGCTCTTTATTTTCTTCATTTTTTTAAAATTCAAGTCCATATTTGCTTTTTAATTCTGCTATTCTCTCCTTTGGTTGGTGAATATCACTTGTTTCCCAAAGTATCTTTCCAGAGGCATAATCAAAACTTGTACATTCACTTAGTCCTAACATTATATATCCTTTACTTCCGCTTCTAGGATCCATGTCAACTATGCTGTCTTTTACTTTTATTAGCTCGTATCTTTTGTCGAATACTTCAGCCTTAAGTGCAATATTTTCAAATGAGAGTTTTTCTTTTACACTGGGGTAATAAATTGCTTCAATCTTCCCATTTTCGAAGTTGTTGAATATTTTATTTGAGAAGTAGGCACTAAATATATAGTTTAAGTGGTTCGATGGATGAATATATTTTGTAAAAGCATCTGTAACAAATTGTAACAAATAGTCTATTTGATTTCGTGCTTTTTCAGGATAGTCTTTGACTTTTCTTTCATAAATCTGATTTATTTCAAAAGTGCTGGGATTAATGACATCCTTTTCTACGGGCTGATTCTTAAAAATTGGGCAGTAAATGATAGGTTGATCACCTGTTAGTCTCCAAGTTGATTCGGTAATTAAATCTCCTTTATTTGGTCTCATCTCATTTAAAGCAGTCATTGAAAGAAATGATCCATAAAAAATTGATTGTCCTGGTAAATTACATCTTCCGTATTTAGTTACTTTTTCTGCTGGTGGGTATTTCAGGTATTTGATTTCATATATTCGTTTGTTAGATCCAATTACATTTTTATTAATGGTAATTCGCTTTAATTCATAAAAGTCTTCAGTCATAACAAGATTTGCGAAGAAGGGTATGGTATTATCTAACATCAACAGAAGTTGTTTCTCAATTAAAGATGTAACACCATCCTCTGCAAGCTGTGTAAAATATTCCAGAAGTCGTTGGAAATTCTGTAAATCTTTGTCTTCTATATCCTTAGGTATCATACTAAATTGAAATCAGATTAGAAAACTTGGTTTGAGATTGTACGATAAA
>CAZHRV010000033.1:0-8614 GCA_964535035.1 uncultured Rikenellaceae bacterium | reverse complement strand
GTGGAGTCGGCACAAACAAGGATATGCCTCTCATCATCCAGTTTGTCGAACCAGTAAAAATCACCGCTTACAATATCACGGGGACGGAAGAAGATAAATGCATCTTTAAATGATTCTTTCAGATTGTTAAAATCAGGTAGTATACTTGTCTGAATTCTCTTTGCATAGTTTATACTGTCAGTTATTTCAATATTCTGGATCTCGATCTCAGTCTTCTGCTTCCTCACCACACTTGTTCTTGCCTCAAGCTCCTTCTCGAGATAAGCCTGGGTCTTCTTCTGGGTTTTTTCTCTTTCCTTTATAATCAGGATGATAATACCTGTTATTAAAGCCATGGATGACAGTATGAACCATAAGGTTCTCCAGAATGGTTTTTTAATGATAATATCAAAAGTCACGGGTGTATCCTGTGTTAATCCGCTTTCGTTCATTGATATCAGATTGAACTGGTAGCGGCCATCACTAAGTGAATACTGCACTTCACGCTCCGTTGTGACTTTCGACCAGTCATCATCATAATTAACCAGCAATGTCTGGTAATAGACCTTGTCGGGATCACTGAAATTAATGCCGACATAGTTGACCTGCACACTATATCTCTTGCTGTAAGGAAGAGTAAATGACCGCTGAACCGGATACCTTTCCTCATTTATCATTATGTAATTAATGTTATTCAGTGGAGCCGTATTTATCCTCCTGTCCCTTGATCTGTCGTATACTATCAATCCCTGGGTTGTTCCTATGAGAACCTTGCCGTCAGAGGACTCGTACATTCCATCAGAATTACATATACCGCCTTTGGCAAATTCAGTTCCATAGGTTCTCATTATCTTGTTGTTGCGGTTGTATCTTGAAAATCCTCTCTCATGTCCTACCCATATCCTGTTTGCTGAATCAGCCAGTATGCTGTAACAGTAGTTCGACATCAGCATATCAGATCGTGAAATTGATTTTATTGAATCACCGATAAATTCAAAAATCCCGTTCCCTTTTGTTGCCATCCAAATGTTCCCGTCCATAGTCTGACAAAATGATGATATCTCATTCATTGTTGTACCGAATAAAATTGCTCCTTCTGAGCTTATTCCTGTTTCAGGATCGATAAGATACAACCTGTCCGATTTGGTTGCTATTGCCGCATTACCGTCCCTGGTAAGGTAGATCTGGTTAATATTGTTATGGGACAATCCGTTACTAATAGTATACCTGCTTTTAACCGTCCCTGTACTCTTGTTAAGAATAATAACCCCATTAAGAGTTCCCAGCCAGACATATTTTTTATCAACGAGAATATCTTTTACATAATCCTCTCCTGAATCGCCTGAACGGTAAAATTGTCTTATTGTACCGTCGGCATTTTTTACAAAAAGACCTTCTCCCTTTGTACCGGCCCAGATATTGCCATCATTATCAACAAAATATGATGAGATTTCATTTTTGCCGGTTCGCTGCATCATATTGACAAATGATTTTGTCCTGTTATTGTCAAGGTCAAACAGATAGAATCCGGCTGGTGTTCCCAGAAAATAATCCTTACCCAGTTTATTTACATAAATTATATTATTTGTTTCAGGAGTAAGACCCGGGGAATAGAAGCTGAAAGCATAAGAATTGAGCAGAGAAAGTCCGTCACCAAATAACCCGATCCAGAAATTACCTTCAGTATCCTGGAATACTTTCCTGACATTGGTTCCCGGGAGGTCTGAAGTCTTATCGAAGAACACAGCGGATTCTATCGTTTTATAATCCGGTGAAAGATGCATACGCAGCATTCCCGATTCATTGGTAGCAACCCACAGGTAATTATCCGAATCCTCAATGATTGATTGTATGTTCAGATAATCGAGTTCTGTATTGCCGGTGAAACGCGACAGGCTTTTCCTGTTACCGGTTAATTCAAGACGGAATAGTCCATTGCCGCTTGTACCAACCAGATAGGTGTCTTTGTTTTTAAGTTTAAATATCTCAAGAATATTGTAGTAATCGAATCCATCAATTTTATCAAGAAGGGTTATCGATTCATCTTCAAATCTGCATAACTGTATATTTTCCTGTGTACCAATCAATAGGTCCCCTGATTGAGTAAAGCATGCTGAAAAAAGGACTATATTTCTGTCTATATTATAAGTCTTTATTTCATTTGTGTTTACCGGATTTACCCGGCTTATTGACTGACCCTGAGGTATAATATAAATGTATCCGTCAGGTCCCTCAAGCAGGTCGCTTATTGATCTTGTATTTGACAGATCAAGCCCTTTCAGTTCACTACCGACGGAAAAGAATACTGTTCCATCATTACAGCCAAACCATAGGGTACCGTTCCGGTCCTTCAGGCTTGCTGTCGGATAACGTCCTACAGCAGAATCGGGGAATGTGATACCATAAAAACTGAATCCGTCGAACTTTGCCAGTCCGCTGCCAGTACCCACCCACAGATAACCATTGTTATCCTGGTCAATGGTATAGATAAAAGTGTTTGGAATATTACTTTCCGTTCCAAAGTTTTTGAAACTATATGTCTGTCCATGAACCAAGTATGAGAAGAGTAATAAGCACCCTATGGTAATTGATATTTCCCTCTTAGATTTGAATCTCATACCGGTTTTATTTTTATTTAGGCTTTGCTTTTCTGACCTGAATACTTGTCTGATAAACGGGAACTCCTCCAATTGGAGAGCTGAAGAACTGCAGAGCGTCACCTCTCTGGTTTTCAAGTGTAACAACTACATTATTGTTTTTAACCAGTTCCCCCTGTCTCTTATGAAACTGAAAATCGAGGGAAGATCCCACTTCTGGGGGTTCAATTGCAATCCTGGATTCAGCCCAGTTATCTTCATTAGAAATAGGTGCATCAATTCCCTGTTTATATCTCGAAACAACAAGAATGTTGCCGTCATTATCCCAGTCGAAATTCCTCAGCCTTATATAGATCACGCCTGTATCGATATACGGGTAGATATGCGCAACGCTTTTAAAATCATTCCACATCCTGAAAGTATATTCATAGGTGAATGCGTTAGCCCCTTCAATCGGTACATTATTCTCCGGTTCGCGGCTTAGGAAATAACGATAAAGGTTGCCATCATCCCCTTTGATTCCTTCGCATACAATTTTAAAAATGTATGAGTTCCATTTAGTGTTGAAATCACCAGATGTCGGGTTGAAAGGTCCAAAGGTAAAATATTTGTTGTCATACCTTGGTTCATCGCCAAAAACCCTGGATGCCAGTAAATTACCTCCTTTATAGTTGAGCCCGTTTTCTAATCCCTTGGATTCCTCATTTCTATCCGGATCGACTCCCTGTCCACCATAGACAGAAAAAAGGCTTCTTGTATTGAAATCACCCTGTATTTCATCATGTTCACCACCGATATCAGGATCAAATATCCTTATATAAAACTGCTGGGTAAAATCTCTCGGTATAGCAAAAAAGAAAACCTGGTAAAAATCATCATCTCCCCATGAAGTTTCACCTTCCTGTCCGAAAGTCACAAGGAATGTAATATTCTCATCTCTGCCCGGCACTTCCTGTCCGTATATTCCCGTCCATTGAAGCAGTCCTGACAGGCTGAGAGACAATATTATCGTATATATCGTTTTTTTCAATTTCATTAAACCGCAAAATTAGTATTTTCAACTTCAGGGCCGGCTTGTTATTGTAATATTTTTACACACACACGCTTCCCTGACAACTCCACCCGGGTCTGGTTCAGTTGATACTATCAGCTGAATATTATAAGTTCCGGGTCTAATATATGCTTTATCAACTTCCTTGCCAATTGCAATTGTCTCATCATCAAAATTCCAGTAATACCTGACGATATCCCACCCGGGCAGGTTTGTACTTTCTGCACTGAACCTCATTCTCTGTCCGGTGGTACCCTGGTCGGGCGATGAAATATACGGCTGTTCAACATCAGTTATTTCCAGGCTGTATGTTTTTTCATTGTACATTACCTCTTTGGTGACAAGGTTTACCACATCAAGCTGTATAAGGTATCTGCCGGGCCCGGAATAGCAGTGCTCGACAATAGACCCGATGCCGCTGGTTCCATCTCCGAATTTCCATTCATACCGGAAAGGTATTGTATCCCATTTGACCGCATTCTCTTCAAGAAATTCATAGCAGTAATTGTTTTCTACCAGAGTATCGCAAGATGCTTTCCGGATAATTGTTGATGAAAACCTGTAAATGTCATCACTCCTCTCCCGGTTTGATGAGAAATAGCCTGTCTGCATGGTTTCATCCGCCACAAATGCAAAATCATCATACTGGGAATTAATAGGTTCCGGCACAATGGAAGGGGTTTCCCAGCTTCCCAGAGTCAGCATTGTGTAGTACACATCCAGTTTCCCCTTTCCCCCCTGTCTGTCTGATGAAAAATATAACCTCCCGGAAGGGTGCATGAAAGGATAATTTTCAGAAGCCGATGAATTGACTTTGGAACCAAGGTTCACCGGTGTGCTCCATTGGTTGTTGACCCATTCACAGTAATAAATATCCGATCCTCCCTGTCCGCCCGGCATGTCGGAAGCAAAAAAGAGATATTTACCATCATCACTTAATGATGGATGACCGATTTCATAAAGTGTGTTATTATAAGGGAAAGGTCGTATCGAAAGAATGTCTGTCCCTGACAGTTCTCCTATAAAGATCCCAAGGTGATTTTTAAAATTCTTTTCCCGTGATATTTTACCTGTTTCCACCTCGCTTGTGAAATAGACTGTTTTATCATCGGGAGAAATACATAAAGGTCCGCTGTTAAAGAGAGTGTTTCTTTCACTGTTTATTTCTTCCGGCTTTCCCCATCGGGAGCTGTCCCTGCGTTCAATAATATAAAGGTTATATAGCCGCCTGCCCTCAAATGTTTTCCGGTCCCTGAAGGCGCTGAAACGCCTGTCGGAGCAAAAAATAATTCCATCCTGTATAATAACCGGCGATATTTCACTGAATTCTCCTGTATTAAACGGCATCCTCGAAACCTTATAAACAGAAGGTTGCTGTGCCCACAGGGTGAATGAAGAAAAGACAAGAGTCAAAAAAATTATATACAGGTATTTCCTCAACATAGGATTAAAAATATCTTGGATTTGCCGCACTTACTTTATATCCGAATTCATATCTTAAAATAAATTCACTTGATCCTTTCGAATAGGTATTCATCCTGCCTGCCGGGTAATCATACGACAAACCGATCATAAGCTGCAGTGTAGGCTGCACCTGTAATAACCCGACAATTACCTCCTCAGAGGTTCTCCATGACACGCCAACCCAAACCAGGTCAGCAATAATAATGTTCCCGTTGATATCAAGCTGGTTAAGCTTTTTCGTTTTCTGTAATGAATAATCGACCAGCACTGATGGCTTAAATTTGAAGGCCTGTGAGAATGTTATCAGACCTCCGGCTGAAAATACTATATCATACTCATTAAAGGAATGATACGCCTGTGTTGATCCCTGGTCAGTCCTTTTATAACTGAGAAAAGAGGGAACTGAGAAACCTGCAAATAACCTCTTGCTGAAATAATAGGCACCGGCGCCTGCATTGGGAAGGATGTAAGGTTTTTCATCAGTTGTAAAGACCGGATCTCCCATATTTGTAAGCAATAAGCCGGTATAATCGGTATTAGACATATCAACACCCGCCTTAAGACCGAATGAGAGCTTTCCATTCCCCACCCTCACATGATAGGCATAAACAGCATAAACATTTGTTGATTTGGTGACACCATACTGCATGAAGTGGGCCTTGAGACCTAGTGCCACCCTGTCGTTTTTCATCGGAGAATGTAATGAAACAGACTGTAGTATCGGTGCCCCCGGTGTTCCCATCCATTGCATCCTGTACGATATAACAGCACTCAGAGCTTCACGCGAACCCGCATAGGCAGGATTTATCATCAGCCCGTTATGAAGATACTGACTGTAGACAGGATAACCCAGGCTTATTCTTGCCGAATCGGGCACAGCCTGCCCCTGTAATCCATCGGGATTAAGAAAACACAATAAAACAAAAATATATTTCAGTCTGCTCATACTTTATCTAACGTAACAATCCGGAATCTTTTCCTCCGGACTATCTTAATATCTTTTAAGAAGAATAAATCCGCTCTTCTTAAATACCTGACCCGGAACTTCTATGGATGTTATCTTAAGCAGGTAATAATAAGTACCTTCAGGCAGATCAATACCTTCAGAATTTTTGCCATCCCAGTTTTTCCATTCTTTGCCATTCCTGTTTGTTGTTGTAAATACCCTGATTCCCGCGCCATTTACTATAGTCAGCTCGGCAATCTGATAAGCGGGAACCGAATCCTGCCCCTGATGTTTTTTACGAAGGTCCAATCCGTTGATAATAAACGCATTATTATAATTCCCCGGATCATTATTAGGAGAAAAACCTTCAGGTATCATAAGATTATAAACAGTCACATCGATCATATCTTCAAGCATACATACACCATTGGTGACAACCCACTTGAAGGTGTTTTTTCCCATTGATATATTCCTGACATTCGTTGAACATAAAGTATCATTATCAAAATCACCGGTACCGGCAATTACGCTCCACTTACCTTTTTCGAATGGCTTTATCTGGCAGGCGCTTACCTGCATTATATAATCGAAAGAGAACAGCGAAGTATCAGAGCCGGCTTCTGCATTATCAATACGGTTATCAAAGATTATTGTTACAGAGTCCTTATCGGTGCATTGCCAGTTAGTCTCTTCCCAGTAAAACTTAAGAGTGTCACCGGCATCTGTAAATGATGAATCTATCTTAATTATCGAACTTGGGTTATTTGCAGAGAACGATTTTACCTCCGGAGGGAAGTACCATGTTCCTGTTCCATCGCTGGGAACAGCTGCAAGGGTATATTCCGGACCGCACACCTCGTCATCAGGACCGGCCTCGGTCACAGGAACCCTGTAGACAACGGCCTTCCTTGTCCCTGTCGGTGATGCGGCGATACAGCCGTTATCATCTTCAACCGATACCAGTGAATAGCTGAATGACGACATGGCAGCTGTTGCTTCAGGTACCCTGCTGATAACCGCATTTGAATTTGAAATATTATCAACCGTGATATCTGTAGAATTCTCACTGTAAACAAGTTTCCAGGGTTGAACACCCGTAAGAGTGACATTTAAAAGCACCTCCGATCCGTTGCATATTGTATCGGTATCCGAAGTTATCTCACCGGTAGGTAACTGGTGTATACCGATCTCCAGTATCTCTGAAGTATCAGCACAACAATCATACGGACCTGAAAGAATGACACGTCTGTATTTTATCGGATCCGTAAGTTCGGGCGGCGAATAGTTCTGCTCATCACCTGTCGTCCCTTCAGCAGCCGCCCAGTTAATTCCGTCATCGCTCTCTTCCCATATCCATATGGGTGTACCTCCGGCTCCGCCGGTGAGGTCTGTTCCCGTCAGCTGTGCAGGAGCAGTACCGTAGCAGATTGTCTGATCACTTGAAATAACATTGTCGGATATATCAGGAAGCACAATAATCTCGATAGTATTGCTTGCGGAAAAGCATTTTCCGGAAATGACTTTGCGTTTAAACCATGTTGTTACAGTCAGAGCCTCAGGTTGATAGTTAATATTATTTGCCCCCGGAATATCTGTAAATGTGCTGTTATCAGGGGAAGAGTACCATTGATATGCATAATCTCCCGGTATATCCTTTCCGCCGGTCGGCACACTTCCTTTTATTTTGTTCGGAACTGCTCCGCTGCAGATTGTTGTATCACTTCCCGATGTGGAAATAAGCGATGCAATATTGTTATCTATCGGCTTATGAACATTAACTACGAGTATATTGCTCGTATCGGAGCATTTTGATGAATTGACTATTCTCCTGAACCATGTACTATCTGTCAGTGCAGGTGGTGAATATGGTGACATTGCAGTTTCTCTTGGCGTCCATGAGGTTGTTCTGGAACTGTCCTGCCACACATAGGTATAGATCAATGATCCTCCTTCCAGATCAAGATCAGTGGTTCCTTCGAAAGGAGGAGGCACTGTCCCCGAACATATTGTGGTATCTTTTGAAATCGTATTATTCTTAATGTAGTGATATCTTGTCATAAGGACAGGAGCGCTGTTGCTTCTGCAAACACTGTTCTGACCGGAGAAAACGACTCTCCTGTAATATCTATGTTCAATAGTTGCAAATTCGAGTGTATCAGGAGTATAGGTTGCTGCATCATTTTCATTTGGCGAAGCTGCCCACGTTCCGGATGCAGTGCTGTCCTGCCATAAATAGACATAACTCCCTGATCCTCCTCCCGGTGCATCAGGAATAATTGTGTCAAAGAGAGAGCCTTCGCAGATTATTGAATCCGGACGATCCGTATAATTATTCCCTGTTATGGAAGGCAAAACAGTGATGGTTACTGATGAGCTCTGATCCACACATCGGCCTGAAACAACCACCCGTTTGAAGTATGTTGTATCAGTCAGTGCGGGAGGGTCATAGGATTCCTGGTCAGAGGTTCCGGGTGATGAGGCTGCTCCTGACATATCAGCATTGAGGCTCTGTATCCACTGGTACCGGTAGATCCCGTTCCCGTCCGACGGACCTGTATTCAAGGGTATCAGGCCCAG
>CAZHRV010000032.1:0-10868 GCA_964535035.1 uncultured Rikenellaceae bacterium | reverse complement strand
TATAAGTGATGGGAGTAGAGATATTGAATAGATGGGCTCTGCTGAATCGTTTGAAAGCTACAGGTTACCCTGGGCAAATGCATCAAAAACTCCATTTCCTATGAATAAGAACTGGACCCACGAGGGTGGAATTGCAACTCCACTAATTATTCATTGGCCGAAAGGAGTTGTTAATCCCGGCAGAACAAGCGAACGCCCCGGACAGTTAATGGATATTATGACAACATGTGTTGAAGTGGCAGGGGTAAAATATCCATCTGAATACAAAGGAAATGAAATTCATGCTTTGGAAGGTGAGTCTTTGGTGCAGTCGATTAAAAACGAAAGTGATGAAAGAAAATCTGATTTGTATTGGGAACATGAGGCAAATAGAGCAATTAGAATTGGAAATTGGAAGTTAGTATTAAAAGCTTCAGAAGTGTTTCCTTTCGATGGGAAATGGGAACTTTATAATTTAGCCAACGATCGCACAGAAATGAATGATCTTACGGATAGCTATCCTGAAAAAGTGGAAGAAATGAAATCAAAATGGGAAGATTGGGCCAAAAGAGTAAATGTGTATCCATTAGATAACCGGCCATGGAATGAACGTTTGCGTAATCCAAAAGCTATTTCCAACTTATATTCGGCAGAAAAAGAATAAAGACATTTAGTTTTCAAGAAAGCTTCCTAAAATAGAAAATAACAAATTGAAGACTTATTAATGAATTCTATCTGTTCTAAAAAATATCTTGTTATATTTAGTTTGGTGTTTGTGTTTTTTTCATGTAAAAACGGAAACATTAATTCTGCTTCTACTGAAAATTCAGATGTTTACTCAGGTTCTGTAAGTTGCCGGGAATGTCATGAGCGGTTTTACGAACTTTGGGCTCCTTCTCATCATGGTCTGGCCATGCAACCAATTACTGCCGACTTCATTGTGAATAAAATTCAACTTACTCAGGATGGAATACTTATAGAAGATGCCCTTTATTTGGCTGTACAAAAAGATACCAATTTAATTTTTCGGGAAATAAATGGAAATAATGTAACCGATTATAAAGTTACATGGGCACTTGGAGGGAAAAATGTATATTATTTTTTAACTTCCCGGGAAAGTGGCCGGTTACAAACACTTCCTCTGGCTTACAATGTAAACTCAAAAATATGGTATAACAATCCACAATCTGCGGTTCGTCATTTTCCAAATACAAGTGGTCAAAATCAGGAAGATGAGGCGTTAAGCTGGAGAGATTTAGAATATACATTTAATACATCCTGTTATAGTTGTCATGTAAGTCAGCTTGCAAACAATTACAATTTAGCAACGAATACTTACCAAACCAACTGGAAAGAGCCTGGCATTAATTGTGAAACCTGTCACGGTCCAAGTGCCGAGCACGTTCGTGTAACAAGGGAAGCCGGCGAAGAAAATATTCCTGAAGATTTAAAAATAATTATAACCAAAAAATTTTCACCTGAACAACACAATGCAAGCTGTGGCTCTTGTCATGCTAAAATGTCCCCTATCTCTTCTTCTTATATGCCGGGAGATAAATTCTTCGACAATTTTGATTTGATTACTTTGGAAAGTAGTGATTTTTATGCTGATGGTCGTGATTTGGGCGAGAACTACACAATGACTGGTTGGGAAATGAATAGTTGTGCACAAAACAGCAATATTCATTGTGTAACTTGTCATACCTCCTCTGGAAGATACCGCTTTAAGAGTGATGATCTGGTTGAAGCAAATAAAGCCTGTACTATTTGTCATGTTGAAAAAGAGACTGGTTATGAACAACACACTCACCATATTAATAATAAAAAGAGTTCGCCCCAATGTACCGACTGCCACATGCCCAAAACCAGTTTTGGAAACATGGTTCGTTCCGATCATTCCTTCCGTCCTCCAATGCCAGCTGCTACAATAAAATTTGGTTCACCAAATGCATGTAACCTTTGTCATCAGGATAAAAATGCAAACTGGGCAGATCAGACTGTGAAGAAATGGAAGTCCAAAGATTATCAGCAGGAGACTTTAGTAATTGGAGGTTTAATAGAAGATGCCAGAGATGGGAATTGGGACAAGCTCGATCAAATGTTAGAAGCCATTCAAACAAACCAATACGGAAAAGTTTTTACTGCCTCTCTAATACGTTTGATAAATTCCTGCGAAAATCTGAAAAAATGGCCGGTTCTTATTCAGGCTTTAAATCTGGAGTCACCCCTTTCCAGAAGTGCTGCAGCCTCTTCTTTGCAGGGCTATATAAATGACGATACTAAAATCGCACTTTTTAAAGCCGCAAACGATGAATATCGATTGGTACGACTGGCTGCAGTCAGGTCATTGGCGGCATTTCCACAACAAAATTTTACAGCAAATCAAATTACCTTATTTCAAAAAGAAAATGCAGAATACGAAAAATCATTGATTTCCAGACCAGATGACTGGAGTGCTCATTACAATCTTGGAAATCATTATCAAAATTTGGGGAATATATCTGAAGCATTAAAATCTTATGAAAATGCTCTTAAAATTTTCCCTGATGCAGTTCTTGCACTTGTTAACAGCAGCCTTTTGTATTCCATTTCGGGAGACAAGATAAAAGCCCAGAATTATTTGGAGAGAGCACTTTTAATTGCCCCTGAAAATGAAGCTGCCAATTTGAATTACGCCCTGTTAATGGCCGAAATGCAAAAACTAAACGAAGCAGAAAAAGCATTCAAAAAAGTATTGGAAATAAATAAAAACAATTCCACAGCAGCATATAATTTAAGTATCATTGTTTCATCGGTTGATTTGGACGAAGCTTGCACTTTAAGTAAACAGGCAATGAATTCCTCACACGATGATCCGAAATATGCATATACTTATGCCTACTTCATGAATCTTAATCATCATCAGGAGGATGCAATTAAACAATTGGAAAAAATTATTGCCCAAAATCCTAATCATATTGCTTCTGTTTATCTTTTAGGAAACATTTATATAGAAAAGAATAACCCGGGAAAAGCAATTCAAATTTATCAGGAAGCCATTCGAAATATAAACGATAATCCACAGGCAGTTAATCAGCTACAAAATGAAATAAAACGCATCCAATCCATGTAAATTTTGTATAAAAGAATATGAAATTTATATAAGACTCTGGGTTAAGCAAATTGATATATTACTAAATAAAAAGTGAAAAATCCGGTCATCAAGGGCACCTCATTCCGGATCAACAGAACAAACGATTCCGGAAATGATTGTGCACTATAAACCGGAATGTAAACAGCACAATATCAGTACATACCAACTGAACAATTTATTTAATTAGGGACTGCTCTCTCTAAACCGGAATAGGGTGCTCACTAACACCGGAACCTCCAATTTATGAGGTCTGTTAAAGTTACAAAAATCTGCCCAAGTTTTAATTTTGTTATTGTAGATCAATAATTTGCAGGGGTTTTTAAATTTCATGTTGAAGCCTGCCTGCCCTGTCTACAGGCAGGCAGGCGGCAGGCAGGGAATTGGTGACGGATTTTGTAACATGTGTCCAATTAAAGAATTTATAGTGTTAATGTTTGTTTTTTTAGATTTAGTTTCAGAATAAATGCTATGAGTTAAGTATTGCCCTGGCTTTATCATCAAGGGCATCAGTCATAAACGGTATACCGGTAATAGACTCAGTTTCACGGTTAGCAGTAATCAGATCATTTCTGCTAAGTTGTGAGATATTAAATTTTCTTACTCCTGCCATAAATTGTTGTAATCCGCAAGTGAGTTTATCTGTATACCCACACAGAGCAATTGCGCCTAACGGGATATTTTTCATTTCGTCTTCACCCACCTTGTTTTTTACATTTTCCCACTGTGCAAATATTTCTTCCGGATATATACCGTATTCAGTTACCGATGGAGGCAGTGTGTCCCAATGTCCGTTAAGCTCGGCTTTCCGTTCTGGATGGAATACTCCTTCAATATTGCTTCCAAGGAAGCCTGCAATCATAGGAGCCCTCCCAAGACATATTAATCTGGCATAAGGAGAAACTAATGAAAGTGCCTTGAATAAATGATCTTCACGTGCAAATCCACCGGCTAAAGAAATGTCAGGCACTTTGATGCCTTTCTTAGCAAGTATGCTGCAATATTCGTAGGTTTTCGCATGTAAAGCCAGTGAAGGGATTCCCCAGTTTTGCATCATATTCCATGGGCTCATTCCCGTTCCTCCACCGGCACCGTCAATAGTAAGTAAATCAAGTTTCGCATCAGCTGAATATCTTATTGACATTGCAAGATTCTCCATTCCATAAGCACCTGTTTTCATTGTTATTCGCTTAAATCCGATCTTCCTCAAATGATTAACAAGATCAAAAAATCCTTCGCGTGTCTCCTCGGGAGAATGTTTATCTGTCGCGCCTAAACGGCTATGACGCGCAAATGATATTATTGCC
The DNA here is from genome assembly GCA_964535035.1 of uncultured Rikenellaceae bacterium. GTDB lineage: Bacteria > Bacteroidota > Bacteroidia > Bacteroidales > VadinHA17 > LD21. The sequence goes on along the minus strand of CAZHRV010000032.1, from coordinate 6,452 downwards.
TTGCTTTTATAAGCTTTTATGACTATCGGATCAGTAGGATCCGGATCGACAATATATCCACGTTTTTTTAGGAATTGCGCATACTCAAGATCTGTTACCTGTATCTCTCCTCCAATATCTTTTGCACCCTGACCCCATTTAAGTTCAATAATTACATCATTTCCATATTTTTCGATCAGGTACTCAGCAACACCATTTCTTGTATCTTCTACATTCATCTGAATAATAATGGCTCCATAACCGTCATTATATCTTCTAAAATATTCTATCCTTCTTTCCAACTCCGGAGACTTTGTTGTTTTGCCATTTTTTATAATAGATTCTTTATCTACTCCCACAACATTTTCACCAACCACAATAGGAAAACCTGCCAATGCAGCACCAACTGCAAAAGATGGCCAGTAACGTGCCGCTATGAATGTTGATCCGAGAGCCCCGGTCATTATCGGAATACGGCATTTTGTTTTTACTTCATTACCAAACTCAGTTTCGATATTCACATTCGGGAAAATACAATCATCAGGATCATCTGTAAGATCTTTGCTCAATCCAGAAGAACCATATGCATAACCTTGAATCCGAAGAGCATGATATCCTATTCCATCAGCTGTAACATAATTTCCACCAGCGGTTGAATAGCCGAACTTACGAGGGTATAACATTTTTCTTCCTTCCATACAGGAGAGCCATGTTTCACATTTCCCTTTACAAGCTGAGTCACATAGTGTACATAATCCAGATTCACAAGGTACGCCACGGTTTATCGCTCCAAGGGCATCATTATTCTTCATTGCGTTGAACATAATTCTTAAATTGAATGGTTAATAATTAGAAAATATTTGTTTTTTAATGCAAAAATGTTGTAATATATAACATAAGTTTTAAAAAAAAATAAAAGAATTTTATTTAAAATCACCGAATTGAATATTAAACATGTTCGTCACCGTTTTAATTAATTAACTCTTTATCTGAAAACACATCTTACATAATAAAAAACTTTCAGCCGGACGGTTTTTGATTATACTGAAACTAAATCTCCATGCCTGTTCTGCCTGAAATTCAAGCCGATTCCTTTCTTTTGTATCAAGTTTTTTCAAAGCAGTATGGTTCAAATAGCTTTTTATAAGTCCATCTTTTTAAAGATCTTGTGTGCTATATTGAGCCTTCATTCTCAATTTTCATTAGATATTGGCTTTGCCTTATATAAAAAATATTCATTTCTTTAAGATCTCAATCTGTGATCTTAAATTTTCTTTTAAAGATAAATTTCTAATTAAATTTAGACTGGACGAGCGCAGGTTTCTCAGGTTTTTAATGAGATTATTGTTCTGTTTTATTTACAAAAAATTTATTCATGATTGTTTTGGCTGTTACATGTGTTAAACTAGTTTCAGCCATTTTGTAAGTCTTAATAATCTTCATTTTTTGAGTCCAGCCACAAACAGCCTCTTTCATAGTCAGTGGCCATAGATCATTGTCCTTATACGCAAGTAAAGTCTCCTTTTCATAATTATAAGAGAATTCTTCAAGTTCTGCTACAACAAATTCAGATCCAACAATGTCACAAGGTATTTCATAATGGCTTGAATATATGACATATACTTTATTGTCCGGCATACCAAAATAATAAGCAGGATTTGGTGTAGGAAAATAATGTTCATTACCCTTGGCCTTGTAGATTAGTTTGGGCTCTCCTTTAGGGTATTTCATGATAGTGAGTATTTATGTAATACTATGCAAGGTAATAAAAATCCGGTTCAAAAGGCCGATTTTTTGTTCCAAGTCTCCGATTTGATATTATTTGATATTAATGGTTACACTATTAAGAGAAACGATAGATTTTTATTTTATTCCTACCTTAATGCAAAAGCCGGACGTCTTGACCACACCTGGCCGATTCAATTGCAATTTTCATAAATAATTTAACAACAAGCACTTAATTCCGACAAAGAATGGTCAATTTACTCCGGCCAAAGGTGGTCAGAACCACTGGCTTTTCCAATTAGCTGGTGTACTATTTTAAAAATCCAGGTCGAGAATAATCCTTATGTTTTCCTTTACTTTTTGTTGAATGTCATGCGGTAACTCGCCAACTTTTAAAGTTAGTAGTCTGTTATCAATTGCCCTGATTTGATCAATCATTATATCAGAGTCGCTTTTAAGATTTGCGGTCCCTTTTTTAATATGAACTCGTAAAATATCACTTTCTGGAGCTACATTCGTTGTTACGGGGCAAATAACAGTTGAAGAGTGATCCTTAAGAAGATTTGTCTGGACAATCAGAACAGGTCTGACTTTGCCAGTTTCTGTACCACGTCGTGGTTCAAGATCAGCAATCCAGATATCAAATTGTTTAATTCTCATCTTGCAGGGATTCAAATTCTAAGAGGACAGCTAATGATTCTCTTTTAACTAACCTGGATTCTTTAGCTAATTTTCCGGAAATAAGGTTCCTCTTATTAATTCGGTTGTAGTAATCCACAGCTTCATTTATATATCGGTTTCTTGACTTTTTCACTTTAGTTAAGAGATCTTCGGTTTCGTCGAAGATGCTATCATCGAGTTTAAGTGATAATGTTTTCATGTATATTATATTAGTATATCATAAAGGTATATACTATTTTGCAATTCTCCAATTTTTTATCGTTAAAAAGAGAACCCGGCTACCGAATAGTTTACAATATGCCAGCTAACGGCCCGGCAATAGGGCCGAGCGTTAAAGAGGGTGTCTCAAAAGGCACCACCTCCCCCTAACCTTTCGGTCAGGGTACTCCTCCTCTGAAGAGGAGGAGAAAGTTAAAATATTATAAATCAGCACTTTCCCCTCCCGAGTACTCAGGATTAGCCGGAAAGTCCTGAGCGCAGCGAAGGATCATGGTGCAGAATTTTAATTACGGGCAGATGCGCGAATCCGGGTGCCGGGTTAAGTACTGGTCCATGTAAGTGGCTCAGAGTCATGCCCGCCCGTACGACCCTGCCCGAATGAATTCGTTCAGGCGGGCAAAAAGCATGCTGAACAACTTACCTTTATTGTCCGTGTTATATTTAGGCGGTTTTTTCATTGAGGTTCCGTTTTTAAAATGAAGATATAATTTAGGCTGTTTAAGATTAATAGTTATCAATCGAGTCTTACATAATTCTGATTAAGAAAAAAGCAGAGATCAATTTTTTTAGATGGGTTTGATATTCAATATATTTATGTCCCATTTGCTTAATTATGCTTGGGATAATTTTGTAAATTCAAGGAGAACCTAAGTGAACCATTGTGATTGACAGATATCTTTTTCACAATTTATTATTCATATCTCAGTGCATTAACAGGATTGGTACGGGACACTTTATATGCATGGGAATAGACTGTTAGTATAACCATAGAACTGGCAATAGCAAAGGTTATAAGGAATACCCACCAGCTAATGTCTATCCTGTATGGATAATTGGTTAACCAATCCGACATGAAATAAATTGTTATAGGAACTGATATGATAGTGGCAATAAAAACCATGATGATGTTTTCAAATAATAAAGAGTAAAGGATTGACTTTTCAGAAGAGCCAAACACTTTCTTAATACCTATTTCTTTTGTTCTTGCCTTTGCAATAAACAGGGCAAGTCCAAATAATCCGAAAGCCGCAATTAAAATAGTGAAGATCACAGCAATGGAAACGATTGCGATCAGGTTTTTCTCTGCAGTGTAGCTGTCCTTGATAATATCTTCTATAGTGGAAAAAGTAAACGGTTTGTCCGGGGTAATTTTCTTCCATTCCGATTTAAGCATGGGAAGAATGGCTTTAAGCATTCCCGGCTTATAGTGAACAACAATATTATCGATATATTTGCTGGTCGTCAGATCAATGCTCAAAGCAGGTATTTCCGAATTAATGGGATTCAGATTGAAATCTTTGACTACTCCTATTATTGTCATATAATCCATATAGTCGCCGATAGGATCTTTTATTCCTAATTGTTTGACTGCCGTTTCATTTACAATGGTTGAATACTCCTTAATATCATTACCATATTCCGGGGAAAAGCTTCTTCCCTGTATTAATTCAACTCCCATGGTTTCAAAAAATCCATAATCAACATCCATTTTCTCTATTTTAACCAGGACGTCTTTTTTTTCATGATGCGAAGCTATGGTGTACATGGATCCAACCCTGGGAATACCACCTTCTATACCAGCGGCATTGATAATATTGGGATTCGTTTTAATGTTTTTAAGATATGCCGAATATGCAGGAAAATCACGACCCAGGTCTATTTGCAGTATGTCGTGTATATGGTAACCCGAATCTTTATTGAGGGCATACTGATACTGAGACCTGATGATAAGTACACAGGAAACGAATGAGCAGAAGACCACCAGTTGAACAATAATCAATGCAGATCGCATCAGAATTTTTCTCCTGCCCGCGTAAGCAGTGTTTTTTAATACACCCAATACCTTAAGTTTCGACAGGTAAGTGGAAGCATATAGCCCCGATGAAAGGCCGATGAGTATGGTAAGCAGAATATATGCAGAAACATAGATTATAATATTGTTACCTATAATGAAAAGCTCTTTCTGGAAAAGTTTTCCGGCATAGGGTAGCGCTATCAGGGTCAGTAACACTGCAACGGGTAGTATCAGAACTACCATTAAAACTGATTCACTCAACATTTGATTCCTGATATTGTGGTTGCCGGCGCCGAATGTCTTGCGTATGCCAATTTCCTTTGCTCTGATTGTTGAAAGCGCCGTGGAAAGAATCATATAGTTTATGGCAGCAACCATAAGATTAATAAAGCAATGAGGCAAAACAACTTAACGTTTTTCATGTTACCCATCATGCCTGTATTTTCCACATTATCTGAGTTAAAGTGTACAGATGACAATTCCTGCAATTTAAGGTGTTTATAACGTTTGCTCTCAATTGATCTGAATTGCTTTTGCAATGAACTTGTATCATTACCTCCTGCAAGAAGAATCCAGGTACGCCAGAAATCGCGTCTCCAGCTTTTATCAGCATCGGTTGTACCAAATATTTTGTTTATCCTGTCAAGTGACCATTTGTTGTGTACAAAGCATTCTGCCCTCAGTGTTGAATTAGCTGGAATATTTTCGAAGACACCGGTAATGATAAATGAATACTCCTGGTTGTTGACCATCCCGATGATTTCTTTACCAATTGGTTTTTCATCCTGATTAAGCTTTTCAGCAAGATCTCTCGATATAACAAGCGAGTTTGGATTTTTCAGTAAATCCTTATTGGATGTACCCATTATCAAGGGAATGGTGAAAATATCAAAAATCTCAGAATCAGTAGCTATTGCATCATTAATGGAGATATATTCATCATTGACTTTTAATTTAAAATCCCTGCAATGACTAAGCCTGATAGCTTTCTCGATCTGTGGAAAATCCTCAATAAGTGATGATGCCAGAACATAGGGAGTACCAGCCTGGGTTATATTAAGAGCATTATCAAAGTTTAGCACTCTGTATATTCGTTTTCTGTTTTTATTGAATCGATCGTAACTTAATTCATTGATAGCCAATAATAGAATAATGAAAGAAGTCGCCTGCGCGATGGATAGTCCAACTGCGTTGATAATAGTAAATAGCTTGTTTCTATTCAAAAATCTTAATGCAGTTTTTAAATTATTTCTATACATAAATATCATGTTCAATTTTCATTTGGGCTTGAAAAGAATTAATATTGATCGTAATAAAAACCCTGTTTTTATTCTTTTTCAACAGCTTTGGCAATTTATTAATGACTACTTACATAGACACTTACTCTTTCGCTGCCTTTCCTTGCAGGTTCCCAGTCTGGGATTTGTGTTAGTATTTTTTCAAATGCTGCATTTATTTCAGGATAGTCACACCGCTTGATTATATGACCGTCCCTCACTTTTCCATCCTTACCAATAATATAGCTGAAGGTTAAAGTAAATTTTCCCGCTTTAGATATAAATTCAGGATAATTCTTTAACTGGCTTACTATCCAATCCTCCAGGGTACCTTGTTTAAATTTCGCAAACTCAGAAACATCTCCCAAAAAATATACAATGTCATCAGAACCGACTGTCGATTGAGTAACAAAATAAACCTTTGCATTAGCCAGTGTTTCCCGGACTTCATCAATACGGTTAAAAGGAATTGATTCATCAATCAAAAGAAGGGTCCATTTATTTCCTGCCTTCATCCATTCCTGCCCCTTCTTAGCTATTTCTTCCAATGAACACAGTTGATTGTTAATATAATTGCCATCTCTTCGGATCTCAATTATTTGACTTGTCAGCTCATTTTGTTTCTGAACAATTACGGATGGTGTAATAACTTTTTCCGGCAAACTACTTTGTTCCAGTACATTCTCGCCCTGTTTGCCGAAAGCCATCAGCAACAGGGCAAGCACCGGAAGAAAGGCCACCACTTTCCAACGCCTTGCTTTGCAGGTTTTTGATTT
>CAZHRV010000031.1:0-8483 GCA_964535035.1 uncultured Rikenellaceae bacterium | reverse complement strand
GTGTATCGCCAACAGCTAGTGATCATCGTTTACGGCGTGGACTACCAGGGTATCTAATCCTGTTCGATCCCCACGCTTTCGTGCCTCAGCGTCAGTAATGGGCCAGCAAGCTGCCTTCGCAATCGGTGTTCTGTGTAATATCTAAGCATTTCACCGCTACATTACACATTCCGCCTGCCTTGACCATACTCAAGAATAACAGTATCAATGGCAATTCTACAGTTAAGCTGCAGGTTTTCACCACTGACTTATTATCCCGCCTACGCACCCTTTAAACCCAATAAATCCGGATAACGCTTGCATCCTCCGTATTACCGCGGCTGCTGGCACGGAGTTAGCCGATGCTTATTCCCAGGGTACCGGCAAACCGCTACACGTAGCGGGTTTTCTTCCCCTGGAAAAGCAGTTTACAACGCGTAGCGCCGTCTTCCTGCACGCGGGATGGCTGGTTCAGGCTTGCGCCCATTGACCAATATTCCTCACTGCTGCCTCCCGTAGGAGTCTGGTCCGTGTCTCAGTACCAGTGTGGGGGATCACCCTCTCAGGTCCCCTAAACATCGAAGCCTTGGTAGGCCGTTACCCTGCCAACTAACTAATGTTACGCATGCCCATCCCGTACCGTCAGAACTTTAAATATTCAGGGATGCCCCAAAATATCATCATGGGATATTAGTCCGAATTTCTCCGGGTTATTTCCCAGTACAGGGTAGGTTGCATACGCGTTACTCACCCGTTCGCCGGTCGCCATCTAAGTATTGCTACCTAATGCTGCCCCTCGACTTGCATGTGTTAAGCCTCCCGCTAGCGTTCATCCTGAGCCAGGATCAAACTCTTCATTGTAAAAATTTTATTCTTAATTTCTTGACGAAGACTTCTCCTTGGTCTCATTCTAAAATACTAACAAGTTTTTTAGACGAGATTGTCTATCTCGCCTGGTTGCTACTTCATATTTTCAAAGAACAAATGACCTCCGTTGATTTACTATGCGAAGGAGGACCTTTCGCTTTTATTCTTTCTTTTTGGGACGTCAAAGATAAGAAATTTTATCGTCCTCCCCAAAAAATCAGAGATATTTTTTCCGGCCTATCCCCCTCATTCCTCTCCCCTTCTTCTCTAAGCCGGAACTCTATCTCCTTAAACTCCTCAACTAACTATTCGTTGAAAGCGGGTGCAAATGTATGAAATGAATTCAACTAAACAAAAAATCATACGTGTTTTTTAATTAAATTTTTATAATCTTAAGTATTATCTATGACCATCAATAAGCAATCTGTTGTTTATGTGGAGATTATATATTTTATATTGTGCCAATGTTTAATACCTGCAGACTTTGAAGTAACTAATATGCTTCTATAATAATGTATTTAACTATCTTCAATGTTGAGATTCAATTAATATTTTTTTAAGGTTTCTTCAAGTGATTTTATCACTTTATATTAATTTCAAACTTCTCAATTTTCAATTAACAGGTTTGGGATGAATAAAATACTCGACGATTCAACCGGACAACGATTTTCATCGAGACTGGGCCTGATATTAAGTGCCCTCGGTGTGGCTGTGGGAACAGGTAATATATGGCGGTTTCCGAGGATAGCTGCCCAGAGTGGAGGCGAAACAGGAGCAGGTGCTTTCCTCATAGCATGGCTTTGCTTCCTGTTCCTGTGGAGCATCCCACTTATCATCGCCGAGTATGCATCCGGCAGAAAACATCGTTCAGGAGTTGTAGGTGTATTTGTGAAAAGTATGGGCGCAAGGTTTACCTGGGTAGGTTCATTTGTTGCTTTTGTACCACTTGCTATAACATTTTTTTACACTGTTGTCGTTGGATGGTGCATCTATTATTTCGTCTATATGGCATTTCACCCTCTGCCGGATAACTTTGAATCAGCCATGTCGATCTGGAACACTTACCAGGCAAGCATATGGCCGCTGTTAACTCATGCTGCCGCAATATTGTTTGGCGCCATCGCTATCTGGAGAGGTATAAATTCGATCGAAAAAGTAAACAAGATACTCATACCATCTTTACTCATAATAGTGATTATAAGTGTCATAAGGGCAGTTACCCTGCCGGGAGCAGGTGAAGGACTTGCTTACCTTTTTACACCGGACCTCAAACAACTTGGGGATCCAAAAACATGGCTCGATGCACTGACACAGAACGCGTGGGACACAGGTGCCGGATGGGGGCTCTTCATGACTTTCGCAGCATACATGAAGAAGGAGCATGGTGCTGTAGGTAATGCTTTCCTGACAGGTATAGGAAATAATACGGTCTCGCTCCTGGCCGGGATAATGGTCTTCGGAACAGTGTTCGCAATACTGAAGCATGAAATGGGCATGAGTGATCCACAGGTTCTCGAAATAATGAAGACAAGCGGCCCTGCATCAACAGGCCTGACTTTCATATGGATGCCTCAGCTTTTTGATAAAATGTTCGGAGGAGGTCTTTTATCTGTTCTCTTCTTCCTTGGGTTGACATTTGCCGGGTTTTCTTCCCTTATCGCCCAGCTTGAGCTTCCGACAAGGGTCCTGATTGATACCGGTCTGAAGAGGAACAGGGCAATAGCTGTTATTGTGATCCTGGTGTTCCTCTTTGGAATCCCTTCCGCAAGAAACCTGAACTTCTTGAGTAATCAGGACTTTGTATGGGGAGTCGCATTAATGATATCCGGGGCAATGATCGCTGCAATGATAATAAAACAGGGAGTTAATGATATAAGGGGCGAGATCAATTCCGTGACCGGAGACCGTAAGCTTGGGAAATGGTGGATATATGTCATTACATGGTTCATTCCTGTCGCAGCAGTAACATTACTCATATGGTGGCTGGCACAATCATTTGTACCGGGTGAATGGTACAATCCATTCAAACAATTCTCTTTCATGTCGTGCATATTCCAGTGGAGTATAGTATTGCTGTTGCTGCTCATATTTAACAGGAGAATTGCAAAACTCTTTTAAAAAAGGAGACCTCCTTCTCCCCCAGGAACCCCTGAAAACTAACCGTACTAATTCCATCCATCCGGGGTAAGACCTGGGTGGATGGATTATTAGTTTTCATAAAGTAACTGTACCAGATGTTAAAATATAGTTAGAGCATACATATTTATAAAATTATTATATAGCCCAAAGAATGCAGCCTATAGACCTATCCCTCAGAGTATCAAAAATATAATTACATTATTTATGTAAAAATTATAGCAAAATACTTGACTTGTATTTTATTAATTTCGTACATTTGATATAGAATTTGCCCCCGCAAGTTTTTTCAATGTGTGTATTGTCTAAATAATTGTAAGTGTTATGGTAATCTACTATTCATTTGATAAGTATAAACTTGTTGATAGAAGGATTGCTGAGCGATTATTTCCATTAAAAAAGGAAATAAGGACTCCATAGAATACTTCATTTTGGAGTACTTACCAGATGTCAGATTATTTGCTAAAATGGATTGAAGTAAAAATTGATTTTGGGGAAGAGTATCTTGTTGATAAATTAAAATCGTAATTAACTAACTATCTATCTGTTATAAAAGTAAGTTTTATATAAAGTCCATAATCCTAATGATAAAAGGAATAAAATCTAATACTAAAGCTGTTTTCTTTATTGTATTTATAATATTGAACGCATGTGATGATAAAAACGAAAATGGAAGTCCATGCCCTTCATTTAGCTGGATTCCTCCATCCCCATATATAAATCCAGTCTGCCATCCCTCAGGAAAACTTATTGGATTTAATCATTCACCAATAAAAGAAATTGATTACCAATATGGAGTCAGTTGCCCTCTCCAAGCATTATATACTTATTCATTAGATAGTGCGGGTTTTTATATAGTTGACACAAAAGGCTTCAATAAACGAAGAGTACTTCCTTATTTTTTAACAACACCGGCTTGGAGTCCTGATGGTAGATGGATAGCATTTTCGAGAAATGGTAATATATATAAAATGCCCTTTAATGGTCAAACTTTTGATACCCTTTCAATAATACAATTGTCTTCAGGGGGGCATGATTTTTATCCTGCATGGAGTAATGATGGTAAATGGATAGTTTTTGACAATACTAAATGTGGATCAATAATAGAACCTCCTCCAGAGAATTGTTGTGGTATTTTAATCACTGATTCAGTTGGTGTAAATCATACTTTTATTATTAAAGAGAGAAGATTTCCATACTATGGTGTGAATAGTGATACTTTGTTTTATAGTCTATTCTTATATGATTTATGTACTTCAGTTGAAACAACAATTCTTGATTTACCAAAAATGGGATTTCGTCTTGAGGGACGACCAGGTTTTAATCTAATTGATAAGCGAATATATTTTTTAGGAAAGTATATAGATGACTCAAATAGTATCCAATTATATTCAGTTAAGCCAACCGGTCAAGATTTTAAATTAGTATCCACAGATCCAATATTAGACTTTTCAATTTTGCCAGATGGAGAAATAGTATATCTTCTCTTTGATAATTATCGAATAGATTCTCAAAAAGGGACGTTGTGGATAATGGGGAATGACGGATCAAATAAACGACAATTAACATACAACGATCTACTGTCTAACAAAATTTAAATGAGTAATGAAAACAAAACTAATAATCATGATTTTAGGACTAATAGCTACATCAGCTTTAGCCCAAAGAGATCCTTCTGAGGAAATACTTGTTTATTTCTCCAAAGGTGTAGCTCAAAAAACTGAAGTAATAAATGGTCAAATTACTAAGGGGCCAAATATTTTTTTAGATGATCTGAGATATTCTTTGAAGTCAATTGGTATTACAGAATCTATGATGGAGATAGCACTTCCAAGATTTAACCAAGCAGATACGTTAAAAACACTTTCTGACGGAGTGGTAGTTAACCAAATTGATATGTCAAAGTTGTTTATAATTATTATTCCAAAAGATCTTTCAATAGATCTAGTATTAAAAGAGTTAAGAAAGCTGCCCCAAGTACTTTATGCTGAACAAAATGGAATTGCATATCATTGCGCAATTCCTAACGATGAATATTTTGGTTTTCAGTGGAATTTAAGAAATTTAAACGATCCTGGAATTGATATTCATGCAACTGCAGCATGGGATATTTATACTGGAAATCAAAACAATATAATTGCTATTATTGACGGAGGAATTGATAAAAATCATGTTGATTTAGATGGGAAGGTAGCTGGTGGAGACAATGATTATGGCTGGAGTGGCCATGGTGTTCATGTAGCAGGAATAGCAGCAGCAGAAACAAATAATAATGAAGAGGGAATTGCTGGAGTTGATTGGAACGCAAGAATCCATAGTCAAAGAGTTGATGGTCGTGGAGATCAAGAAATCTATCAAGCTATTGTTGATGCAGTTAATTATGGTTCTAATGTAAAAGTAATAAATAATAGTTGGGCATTAATTTATGGATATGATGAATATGGAAGACCCATACCTGGAAGATATTCCACAACAGTAGCCCTGGGATTCGCATATGCCGTTAAAGCTGGACGAACAATAGTCGCCGCAATGGGTAACCACGAAGAGTATCAACCGGGAGTTTCTCAGTATCCTGCAGGATTTGAAAATATAATTGCAGTTGGGGCAAGTAATAATACAGACCATATAGCAGCTTTTTCAGTAAGTGGCAGTAATATTGATGTCTGTGCACCAGGTGTAAATATTTATTCTACACTTCCTGAGAATAATTATGATGACATGTCAGGAACTTCAATGGCTACTCCACATGTTTCAGGACTTGCTTCATTATTGGTTGGATACAATTCAACATTAACTCCTGATGATATAGAAAATATTATAAAAATTAGCACTGATGATATTAACTATGCAGGAGATCCTCAAATTGGACCTGGGTATGATTTAAGGAGTGGATATGGAAGGATTAATGCTGAACATGCCATAAATTTATTAAGACCTCCTTATACATTACGAAAGTGGACTTCTACAGTAGGAACCGATTATAATACATCTAACTATATTTATATGTATTTGACAGGTGTTCAGGGACTTAATCCTGGCTACTACCTTGTAAAACAACATGAGGTAAGGAAGACAATCACTTTTCCAGAAAGTTTTTGTGCACTACCCGGAGCTTGGGGTAGAAGCTTGACAACTACAGGTTTCAGTATAAAAAATCCAAATTATGGTATTGGGTTTTGTGAGATAGTGCCAAATACACTAACCTCAACCGGAGCAACTTTGCGAACATATGTTTATCAAGTATGGAATACAATAGGGCAATATTTAGGATATTATCCAACAACTCCATCAAATGTAACATTTGCATATTCTGCATTAGGAATACTTAATCCAACACTTACAGGTCCTTCTATTGTATGTTCCACAAATACAACTTTTTATTTAAATAATCTTCCATCTGGTGCTACAGTAACATGGGATAAAAGCTCAAATCTTTCAATAGAAAGTAGTACAACTACTTCTTGTACAGTAAAAGCAATCGGTATTGGAACTGGTTGGGTAAAAGCAATTTTAGGAGGTATTTGCAATCCAACCACTTTGACTAAAAATGTTTGGGTTGGAGTCCCTCAACTTAATTCAATTTCCGGTCCCACATCAGGCTATACAAATGAACCATATAGTTTCTGGACCGACCCGCCTAGAAATCCTATGTCCGAATCACAATATGAATGGCAGGTTCAGCCTTCATGGTATAATTATTTTATCAATTCCCAGTGGTATGACTGGATAAATATAACCTTTTATGATTCATATGTGTCCTATACGATCCTGGCACGAGCAATAAATGCATGTGGACCATCATACTGGGTACCAAAGATCATTTGGATATACAGTGGTTATGGATTTTCTGCATCACCAAATCCTGCTTCTGAAGAAGTGCGTATAACTGTAACTCAAAGAGATACCGAAGCCAAAACCATGGAAACTGAAGTTCCTGAGTTTGATGTACAGATCTACGATCTAAACGGAAGCCTGTGTTATACTGACAAGAAATCTGGATTATACTTCACTCTGCCTGTCAGTAAACTAAGAAATGGGAGTTATATAATCAGCATCAGTAATGGCGAGAAGAAGGAAAGCATACCGCTAATTGTAAAACATTAATACAAAGAAGGTTATTAACTGTAATAAAATCAGGTAAACGGCAAAACGTGGGTTTGCATAAAGTAATATTTTGTGACCCACTACATTTGCCGAGAATTGTACTCCCCTGTAAACAGGCTCCTCACTATCCCGACATAACATGTCGGGACTTAACGCCCGGCCCTTCGCAACGGCTCGCCGGTTGAATATCTATGATTGAGTGTAATGTTAAAGCTAATTGTTAGACAAATAGCATAGACATTAAGCTTGGGTATTTAGTCGAAAATATATTTGACTTTGGTTTTTTGCTGGTGTAACTTGCATCATACTAATATTTTTCATAAACTTAAATCCAAACAATGAAGAAAGCCTTGTCCTTCTTAATTTTAGCAACAATGATGTTTTTTTCCTGCCAGACCAAAACTAAAGTTGCTCTTGTTGATTTAGGAGCAGCAGAAGTAGCTGTAACAAAAGTATTAGATGCACATTGGTCTGCAGTAAAAGCAAAAGATGCTGATGCAGTAATGGCTTTATTAACTGATGATGTTCTTTCCTGTGGAACTGATTCAAAGGAATTTTGGAATAAAACAGACATGTACAATACTATTAAACAGACGTTTGCCGATACTTCATTAAAGATAGATATCACAATTGATAAACTTGTAATACGTATTGCTAAAGATGGTAATTCAGCTATAGCTCTGGAACAAATGTATTTGAAACCTTATAGCCAGAAGATACCGGTTAGAACGATTTATCATCTCGTTAAGGTCAATGATATTTGGCAAATTGATTTTGCAAGTACCAGTTTTATTCCAAACAATGAAGATATTGACAAACTTAATAAAGCATTGGAGTAAATAAATATTTGTTCTTCTAAGTTGACTTCTCTTTTGAATCTTAAATATCCTATAAAATAAATTCCGAGGTATTCTTTTTCATAAACATTTCATAATATGGAGCAAAAGTATTTCTACTTCTCTTCATGATTTATCTGATGATGCTCTTATTAGCGGAGAAAAGAATCCTTTGTCTCTGGGGTTATTTCAACTAGTACCGCAGCCAATTGTAATCCACTTTATACCATGCCGGTTCTTTAGATTCATGGCACTGAAGATCCGTGGGTACCTTTTAGAGGTATCATGGGCTGGAATTCAGCAGATCAGACTGTAAACTACTGGATTAATTTTAATAATTGTTTTTCCGCTGACACTACAATTTTATCAGATATAGATCCAACTGATGAATGTACAGTAGAAAAGATTAGTTATTCAAATTGCACCAACAAAACCAAGGTAATTTATTACAAAGTGATCAATGGAGGACATACTTGGCCTGGTGCTGGTCCAGCTGGTTACCCAGCAGGGAATACCAATCAGGATTTTAATGCAAGTGTTGAAATTTGGAATTTTTTCAAA
>CAZHRV010000030.1:0-10206 GCA_964535035.1 uncultured Rikenellaceae bacterium | reverse complement strand
GAAATTCTCTCAGTTGAAAAAACAAAGATCAGTTTCATCAGCCTTGGCAGTATGACAACAGCCTATGGTGCCCTGACAGAAATACCTGCTTTCAGGAAACAGGTGAAAGAATTCATCTGGAGTGCTGACGGGGCAGCTGATACAAAGGGATATAATTATAACATCGACAAAAAAGCATCGGAAAAAATGCTGAAGCAGGAGATCCCGGTACATATAGTAAGAAAATACATTGACACAGATGTTGTTTTTTATGACGATGAACTAATCAGGTCAATAAGTACAGTAAATACAGCATATGCAGAGAAGATCACTGAATTCTTTAATTCGGCGACTACAAAAAATCACAGCTTTTCATATGAGGGTACAGATGAGATGGTTGCTGTCTTTATTCATTATCCTGATCTCTTTCTTAACAAGATCTTCGGAAATATTTCTGAATCTATACCTTCCGATTTTATAGAGATAAAAGAAAGCATGCTGCGGATTTTAAAAGGCGAGACAATCAATAGAAACCAGGTTATCAGGCAGTTACCTGTTGATTCTTCATTTTATTTCGAGGATGTAGGGCCTGTAGTAACTGAAATAGTCAACAGGTACGGAATTGACGAATGGACATCAGGTGTAATAGCCAACGAGCTGCACCGGCATCTTGGCATATATACAATAATTGGAGTAAAAATGGGTATCAGGGCAAGGGAATATTTTAATACGGGTGTTGATGAATTCAAAGCAACCTCCTATGCAGGATTGATATCTCCCTTAAGCTGTATGAATGATGGCATCCAGGTCAGTACCGGTGCGACTCCCGGACATGGTTTGCTCTTTGTCAGGAATGATACTGTGACAAGACCTGCTGTAGATATCACATATCTGAACCGTAAGATACGCCTGACTCTCAAACCTGAATTAATTGAAAAGATAAGTTCCTCTCTTAAGGAATACAATTTTGTTTACGGACTCGACAGCAATATTTACTGGGAGCTGGTAAGAAAAGATGCTCTTAAATACTGGCTGGAGCTTGACAGGCATGATATATTTATAATTGAGGAGATATAGTAAAAAGGTGCAACGGTGCAACGGTGCGGCGGTGCGATGGTTTTGTGTAAAAGAGAATCCCCGAGTCATTAATACCGTCATACCGCCATACCGCCATACCGTCATACCTTATTCATTATATTCATCAAAGAAGTCATTGCCCTTGTCGTCAGTCAGGATGAAAGCTGCCATATTCTCAACCCTGATCTTTCTGACGGCTTCCATTCCAAGGTCTTCAAAATCGACGAGTTCTACTGATTTTATATTTTCAGCTGCAAGGACTGCGGCCGGACCTCCGACTGATCCAAGGTAAAAACCCCCGTATTTCTTACATGCTTCAATTACCGCCCTGTTCCTGTTGCCTTTTGCCAGCATGATAAGGGACCCGCCAAGGCTCTGAAATTGATCAACATAGCCATCCATTCTCCCTGCCGTTGTAGGGCCAAAACTTCCGGATGGCATTCCGGCCGGTGTTTTGGCAGGACCGGCGTAGTATACAGGGTGGTTTTTAAAATATTCCGGCATCGGTTTGCCCTCGTCTATCATCTTCTTAATACGGGCATGTGCAATATCACGTGCAACGATCAGAGTACCTGTAAGACTCAATCTTGTTTTGACCGGGTATTGTGTAAGCCGGGCAAGTACCTCTTTCATTGGTCTGTCAAGATCGACTTCGACAGGTTTTTCAAGCTCCGGTGCTTTTTCAGGCATGAAACGTTCAGGATTCATATCCAGCTCCTCGAGGAATATTCCATTTTCATCGATCCTTGCCTTGATGTTCCTGTGGGCGCTGCAGCTGACTCCAATACCGACAGGACATGAAGCGGCATGACGCGGCATGCGGATAACCCTCACATCATGAACAAAGTATTTTCCTCCGAACTGTGCCCCCACTCCGTATTCATGGCAGATCTTTTCGATTTTCTTCTCCCATTCGATATCACGGAACGCTCTTCCGCTCTTATTCCCGGTTGTGGGAAGATGGTCGAGATAACCTGCTGAAGCCTCTTTTACGGCTTTTAAAGTTGCCTCGGCAGATGTGCCGCCAATTACCAGTGCAAGGTGATATGGCGGACAGGCGGAAGTTCCCAGTTCCTTTATCTTATCATTTACAAATTTTGTCAGTGATTCTTCATTGAGAAGCGATTTTGTCTGCTGGTAAAGAAATGTTTTGTTTGCGGAACCGCCTCCCTTGGTGATGAAAAGGAATTCATATTTGTTCCCCTCAACCGAGTAAATATCAATCTGGGCAGGCAGGTTGGTCCCGGAATTCTTCTCATCAAACATCGTATGTGGAATAATCTGTGAATATCTCAGGTTCTTGTTCTGGTAAGTCTCATAGATGCCTTTTGAGAGATAAAGTGCATCGTTCACCCCTGTCCATACTGCTTCACCTTTTTTACCAATCACAATCGCTGTGCCTGTATCCTGGCACCATGGCAGATCTCCTTTTGCTGATATTACCGAATTGCGCAGCATCATATATGCTACAAACCGGTCATTATCGGTTGCTTCCGGGTCATCAAGGATAGCAGCAAGTTTTTCCAGATGAGATGTCCGGAAGAAAAACGAAAGATCCGTAATTGCTGTTTTTGCAAGCAGCTCAATACCGCGAGGATCTACTTTAAGTATCTTCCTGCCATCAGCAACTATAACTTTTACATAATCTTCAGAAATTAGACGGTATTTGGTTGTATCCTTCTCTATTTGAAAAGGTTTTTCGTAGATAAATTCTTCCATGATTATGTGTTATTTAATTAATAATGAACTGATTATCATAAATATGTCTTGAAACTCCTCTGATTATATCAAATATAAAAACAAAAGAGGAATAAAAAGATGTAAAAAATCATGAAATGTAATTACCCCTGAAGAATAAATACCCCCGGGGGGGGTTGGGGGGTTGGGGAGGTTGCGGGATCAAATTTCCGAAAAGTCAAACTTCTCCTTTGCCCTGATTCCTTTGGGAGTCATATGAAGATTACAACATTCAACATGTTCATCGTGTTGAAAAACAAGAATATAATCGTTCTCTAGGGCCTCTTCAAGAATTTCCTTTTTCTCTTCTATAGTCTTAAGTGAATCAATATCATAACTCATATTCCAGATAAGTGGGAGATGTGATATTGTTGGTATTAGATCTCCGGTATAGATCAATCGTCTGCCATTATAATCTATTACAGGTAACATAAGGCCCGGAGTATGTCCATAGCAAAACCTGACTGAAAACCCTTTGAATAATTCTCCCTCTTCATCAACCAGGTTCAGGTGCCCGCTGTCACCAATGGGTTTAATATTCTCTTCAAGAAAAGCATCAGCTTCCCTGAGATTATTTTTTGCAGCCCACTCCCACTGCGTTCTGCTTACATGGTATATTGCCCGGGGAAATACCAGTTCATAACCCGGGCCATACCTGCTGTTCCTTACACAACCTCCGCAATGGTCGGCATGGAGGTGTGTCAACACAACATCAGTTATATCTTCCGGCTTATAGCCCCTCCTGGCAAGACCCTCAATCATACCCTCCCCGTTATGCAAATGCACATGACTGAAAAATTTAGCATTCTGTTTATCACCCCAGCCGGTATCGACAAGAATTTTATGCCCGTCGTTTTCAATAATGAGTGAACGGAGGGTCAGCACCATCAGGTTATTCTCGTCAGAGGAGTAAACCCTTGACCAGAGTACTTTGGGAACGACACCAAACATAGCACCCCCGTCAACTTTGAAATTGGAAATATTGAAAAGGTCAATCTTCATCGTGATAATTATTCATTTTAACAACAATTAATCCGGGCAGATAGTTTAATTATCCTGACTTGTTCTGTATTATTCATTATCCCAGTGGAGGCTGGTTTTTCTGTTTTGATGTCATTTGGTATGTAATCTGCATAAGGAGTCTTATCAACTGGTATGAGATCCATCCTCTTAGTCTTGTGAACCAGGTTCGTCTCCTGTTATATTCCTCAAAGATTACCTGGCGACAATCTTTCCTTATTATATCACGCAGTATCTCGTCAAAGCTTTGTACAAATCCCTCATCAAAAACGTTCACATTTACTTCTACGCTGGCATAGTCGCTCAGGTGGTTCAGGTTATAACTGCCTATGGTACACCATTTACCGTCAACCGTGGCAATCTTAGCATGAAGATTTGTAGGGATATATTCATAGATCTTTATTTTATTCCTCAGAATGAAATCGTAAAGAAAACAGGTTGCTCTTTTAAACATTGGTGCATCTGACTCTGCAGAGAGGACTATTATTATATCAACTCCCCTCATGCTTGCATTCCTCAGCAGTTTACGTTCATTCCTGCCAGGCAGGAAATAGCTGGCAAACATAATCATGCTTTTTTCCGCGCTCTTTATTGCATTCCTGTAGCTCCTCAGTATCTCAATTTTTCTACGGTACCAGTTATTTTGCCTGACCTTGAGTTTTATATTTTCATCATAAATTACCGGAGTTTGGATTACCTCATGCGATCTCTCATCCTTTGACAAAAAGGTTTTGTTCCATAATTTTCTAATAATTGCTAAAATATGTACACATTCCGGTCCTTTTATCAGCAGTGCAAAATCGAGCCATTCCTTTTTTCCAGGAGTACCATGGTATCGGTCCGCAAAGTTCATTCCGCCGATTATTGAAACCTCACCGTCAACCATTACCACCTTTGAATGAAGCCTCAGGCTGAGCTGGAATCCCTTTGTTGTAAATGTCGGCGCAAAGAACCTGAAAAGAATACCAGAATCTTCAATACTATCAATAAGCTCCTTTGATAAATATTTTGTTCCGAACGCATCCAGAAGAAGATATGTCCTTACTCCTCTTTTTGCAGCCCTGATAAGTGCATTGATGATCCTGATGCCTGTTTCATCCTCATCAATGATATATGTCTGGAAATGAATAAAATGCTTGGCCTCGTCAATGATTCTTTCAACGGCTGAAAAAAATGGTTCGCCACTTTGAAGCAGCTCTATGTAATGCCCGCTTGTATAATCCTGTATATGAGATTTAACTTTCATTATTATGCCCGGGGAGTCTTTACTCCCTGCAAATATAAGACTTTAAAGTCATGTATATTATAAACCAATTTTTACATTATTTTAGCAAAACATTTAAAATCCACTGTCATGAGATTTAATTTGTTGTTGTTCAAGGTATCGGCGATTTTGTTGTTGGTTACTGCAGTGTCCTGCAATCAGAATGAACTCCCCGCTCACCCGAGGATAATGCTTCTCAAAGGAGAAGAGTCAGCACTAAAAAAGAGTATCGCCTCTGATGAAATATGGGATGCAACACATCACTTCATACTTGATGAATGTGAAAAAATATGTGATCTGCCGCCTGTGAAGAGGGAGCTCATCGGAAAAAGACTGCTTGATAAATCAAGAGAGGCTCTAAGGAGGGTCTTTTATCTCTCCTATGCCTGGCGCATGACTTCTGAAGATAAATATCTGGATCGGGCTGAGATGGAAATGCTGGCCGCTGCTGAATTTGAAGACTGGAATCCTTCCCATTTTCTGGATGTTGCTGAAATGACCATGGCTCTCTCTATCGGATACGACTGGCTTTACAGGGAATTATCTCCGGAATCCCGAAAACTTATCAGGGAAGCGATTATTACAAAGGGGCTCAAACCATCTTTTGATACGGACAATAACTGGTGGCTTGCTGCGTCACATAACTGGAACCAGGTTTGCAATGCCGGTATGACCTTCGGTGCCCTTGCCATTTATGAAACTGATCCGGGGCTGGCTTCCGGGATCATTGACCGGGCTGCAGGTTCAATCAGGCTTCCCATGGAAGATTACCTGCCCGATGGAGCTTATCCTGAAGGATATTCATACTGGGGATACGGAACAAGCTTCAATGTTATGTACCTGTCCGCTATGGAAAAAGCCTTTGGAAAAGAGTATGAGCCTGAACTGAACGAAGGATTCTTAAAAAGTGCCTCATATCTTGAAAACATGACCGGACCTTCGGGCATCTGTTTTAATTACTCTGACTGCGGAGCCGGAGGAAGCCTTCAGCCTGCAATGTTCTGGTTCGCACAAAAGCTGAACAACCCTTCACTGCTATGGTCAGAACGACACCATCTTCTTTCTGATAAACCATCAAATGACCGGCTTCTTCCTGCAATTCTTATTTGGAGTAACGGAATGACTATCAATGACATAACTCCTCCTGCATATAACATCCGCGTTGGCCGGGGTAAAAATCCAGTTGCCCTGATGAGAACCTCATGGGAGAATGCCGATGCTATTTTTGTGGGATTAAAGGGAGGTTCTCCCTCGGTCAACCACGGGCATATGGATGCCGGATCATTTGTCATGGAGGCAAACGGAGTGAGATGGGCTATGGATCTCGGCATGCAGAATTACAATTCTCTTGAAACGGCAGGCGTCGATTTATGGAACATGGCGCAAAACTCACAACGCTGGGAGGTATTCAGATATAACAATTTTGTACATAATACACTTACAGTCAACGGAAAACTTCAGGTTGTGGATGGATATGCCCCTGTAACCGGATTCTCCGGTCAGCATGGTATGCTTAACGCCGTAACAGACATAACAGCAGTATATCGCGAAGACCTGACGAGTGCAATAAGGGGGATAGCAATAGTTGACGACCGGTATGTTATTGTACGCGATGAGCTGGAAACCAATGAAAAAGAATCGGTAATACGCTGGAATCTTCTGACTTCTGCCGATGTAACAATCACGGGAAACAATACAGCTGAATTTGTTAAGGAGGGTAAAAAACTGGTGATGAAAGTAACGGAACCTGCAAAGGTTAAATTAAAGACATGGAGCACTGTTCCTCAACATGATTATGATGCACCGAATTCCGGTACAATAATGGCAGGATTTGAAATAAGTGTTCCTGCCGGCTCCAAAACTGTGCTGAATGTTCTTCTTCTCCCTGAAGGGACAATCGAAGATGCCTCTGTTTCGTCAAAATCTCTTGCAGAATGGCCAAAAGACAATATAAAATAACAGCATACAATAATAGAATGTACATTGAGTTAAATAAAGTTAACGGGTTTCATAACTTATTCAAACCAGATACGTTTATCTTTGTGATCCTTGGTGCCTTTGTGCCTTGGTGGCAAAAAAAGACCAGCCACCAAGACTCTAAGACACTAAGGAACACCAGGAACATTCATAACAAAATTTAAAGACACATTAAAAAATGAAAAGGATATTCTTATTAATTGTTTTCGTCGCATTTCTCGGCTCTATAGTATACTCACAGGATTACAGGACGAGTCTGGGATTAAGAGGCGGTTTACCTTATGGATTGACAGTAAAACATTTTCTCAGCAAGACAAATGCACTTGAAGGGATCCTTGCCAGCAGCTGGGGAGGTTTTGTCGTTACCGGATTATATGAAAATGAACACTGGACGGGTCAATATCCAGGGCTGAACTGGTTCTGGGGTTTTGGTGCCCATGCCGGGTTCTGGGATGCCGGGATGAATCCCAATATAGATGATACTTACACAGGTTCAATAATTGGAGCCGATGCCATAGTCGGCCTTGAATATACATTCGATGAGATCCCTCTGAATCTGTCTCTCGACCTGCTGCCCACATTCAATTTAATCGGATATACAGGCTGGGGAGGAATAAACGGAGCTATTTCAATCAGGTACGTATTTTAGAAGTTGGAAGACGGAAGTCGGAAGACAGAAGTAGTTATGTACTCTTCAGACTTCGGTCTTCGGACTGTCTCCTAACATTCCGGATTTTCAGGAAAAATATTTTGCAGATCGAAAAAAACATGTTTTCTTTGCATCCGCATTTAAAAGTTCTTTACCTGGTCCATTCGTCTAGTGGTTAGGACGTCAGGTTTTCATCCTGGTAACAGGGGTTCGATTCCCCTATGGACTACAATTTTTACATTTAGAAAAATATATATTTAGAAATGGCAAATCACCCATCAGCAAAAAAAAGAAACCGCCAGACAATAGTCAGGAATGAGACCAATAAGTATTATGCAAAAACGATGCGTAATGCCCTTAAGGATCTCCGTACATCAACCAGTAAAAAAAAGGCTGCCGAAATGCTGCCTAAGATGAATTCCATGCTGGATAAGCTTGCAAAAAAGAATATAATCCATAAAAAGAAGGCTGCAAACCTTAAATCGTCAGCAGAAAAACATGTAAACAGCATGAAATAAGTTGTTCCGGCATAATGTCAAGGGGCTCCACAAAAGTCTCTTTTTTATTTTCTGCCCCTAAATCCCCTAAAGGGGACTTATTGATTCTCATAATTTTTTCATTTTCGATTTCATTTTATTAACTTGCAGATGGAATATAAATATTCGCTGCATGTCACTAAAAATCACCGACTGGGCTGTTGAGGACAGACCCAGGGAAAAACTTATCCGGCAGGGGACTGCCAGTCTTAGCGATGCTGAGCTTCTTGCAATACTTATCAGTTCCGGTACAAGGGACAGATCGGCAGTTGACCTTGGCCGTGAGCTGTTGAATAATGTAAATAACAACCTTAACAGTCTGGGCAAGCTCACCATTACTGACCTTAAAAAAATCAATGGTATCGGTACGGCACGTGCGGTTACTATTGCCGCGGCTCTTGAACTCGGAAGAAGAAGAAAACTTGCCGAACCACCTGATTTTCTGCAAATAAAATGCTCAAAAGATGTTGCTGATATTTTTCAGCCATTATTATCGGATCTCCTGCATGAGGAATTCTGGATACTCTTCCTTAACAGGTCCAATAAGGTCATCGACAGGATGAGGCTGAGCCAGGGAGGTATAAGCGGAACCGTTACTGATGTAAGGATAGTAATGAAAAAAGCTATTGAATATCTTGCTTCAGGAATTATTGTATGTCATAATCATCCGTCAGGTAACCTTAATCCCAGCGAATCGGATACAAAGATCACAAAGAAGATCAAGGAGGCAGGCAGCCTGATGGATATACAGCTTCTCGACCATCTTATAATTTCTGAAAAGGATTATTATAGTTTTGCCGACAACGGATTGCTGTAACGAAAAACCCCTCTGTTCCGCATTCGCAGAACACCTCCCCTGAAGGGGAGGCAAAACCCTTATATTACTGAATTACATTTAATTATGAGATTTCTTCCCCCCCTTGGGGGGGAAGAAAAAGGGGGGTTTATATTAGAAATGAACTATCTTTATACTTCTTCACCTTGCTTTTGTCCGTACATTCCTTAAGCAAAGCTTTCACTGTCTTTCCAAGGACCGGATGAACAAGGTCAGGTGCTATTTCACAAATCGGGACAAGCACAAATCTCCTTTCATGAAGCCTGGGATGGGGGATAATCAGGGTATTTTTTTCAAATTTTCTGCTTCCATAAAAAAGAATGTCTATATCAATTATCCTGGACGAATATCCTTTTTCATCTCTCAACCTGCCCATATTGGCCTCCACCATCAGTATCCTGCCCAGTAAACCGGAAGGCCGAAGTTTTGTTTCGACCTTCATGACCATATTCAGAAAATAATCCCGGCTCTGGAAACCCCATGGCTCTGTTTCATAGATTGTTGACGATTTCACGATTGAGCCAATATGCTCTTCAATCAATGCAAGTGCTTCATTCAGATTATTTTTCCGGTCACCAAGGTTTGTACCGATGCCAAGATATGTCCTCATTTATTATCTTTGTGTTCCCCGGTTTATTAATTATAAAGATACCTTAAATATTTTCAGCTGGTTTTTATATATTTAAAATTCAATTTAAAGCTTTTCCACGATGAAGAAATTTCTTATCTACACATTGGCAACAATAACAGGTATTATCATTACCTCGCTCCTCTTTTTATTCCTCTTTATCGGCAGTGTGGGAATGATGGTTGCGGCAGGCGATAAACCTGTCTCAATTAGTGATAATTCAATTCTCGTTCTGAAGCCAGGTATCCCTATCCCTGACCGCAGTGATGCTAATCCTTTTGCCGGGATTGATGTAATAAATATGACTTTTTCCCCGGTAGCAGGACTAAATGATATTCTGAAAAACCTTGAAAAAGCTGCTTTGGATGACAAAATAAAGGGAATTCTGATAGAGAACGGGCTCCTGACATCAGGCTGGGCCACGACTGAAGAGGTCAGAAATGCCCTCGACAGATTCAGGGAGGAGAGCGGCAAATTCATTTTATCATATTCCGACTATGTACT
>CAZHRV010000029.1:0-3123 GCA_964535035.1 uncultured Rikenellaceae bacterium | reverse complement strand
GGTACCCGATCTTTTGAGGACAGCTTTTATCCTTGCTGTCAGTTCATTAATAGAAAACGGTTTGGAAATATAATCATCTGCCCCAAGACTGAATCCTGTAAGCAGATCATTTTCAGTATCTTTAGCTGTCAGGAAAATGATAGGGATTGGATTATTCTGTTCTTTCTTTAATTTATCTGCAAGTTTAAAACCTGATATCGGTCCCATCATAACATCGAGCAATAAAATATCGAATTCATGAACAGGCATAGTAAGCGCTTCTTCTGCAGAATGGGCTACACCGGTAATAAATCCTTCGTTATCAAGATTATACTGAAGTATCTCGCATAGATCTTCTTCATCGTCGACTATCAGGATTTTTTTACCTTTATAATCCATAAAACTATTTATCTGTTATTCTTTGTGTCCTCGTATGTTTGTTCTTTGAAATAATTGTATAAAGTTAGAAACTTATTGTTTTACTTCACTGACAATAATGATTTGCTACAAAGGTAATTGCATTTATTCACTTATGTGACTGGCACCTGTTACGTATTTGTTACATTTTAATTAACCTTTTATCAGGGTTAATTCATATATCGCAAAAACAATTGGTGCTTTTCGGGTTTTAATGCCGGAGAAAGTAACAATTATCCCGGGGAAAAATATTTTATAACTTGCAGTCATAAACAAAATTCGATATGATGAAAAGATTATATATTTCTGCAGGATTATTTGTTATATCCATTATTTCATTTTCCCAATCATTCATACAGCCAAACTACGGACTCAAGAGCCATGAAACACTGGAAATCAAAAAGATAGAAACAGCATCCGAAGCGACTTCCTTTTATATGAGTATTGAGAATCGCATCCAGGGAGGGAGCTTCTGCGCTGATAAGAATATTTTCATAATATATCCCGACGGGACAAAAAGTAAGCTTGTATCCTCAAGTGGTATTCCTGTATGTCCTGATATATATAAATTCAGAGCTCCGGGTGAAAAGCTCGATTTTGTGCTTGTATTTCCTCCTCTTAAAGCCGGAACCAAATGGGTTGATCTGGTTGAGGAATGCAATGAAAACTGCTTCTCATTTTACGGAGTCACTCTCGATAATGAGCTGAATAAATGGCTGGACGACGTTTTCTACAGGGCTTCAAATGGAAAACCTGCCGATAATATTGTTCTTTTTAAATCTGTCCTTGATAGTATCGCCAGTCAGGATCCTGGAATTGAAGGATTACTTTATATCAACATAATAAATACAACCGTGGAAGAAGAAGATAATGTCAACACAATTGTATGGTATAAGAGGTTAGCCTCATCAAATGCTCCGGGATTAAACCGATATCTTAAATATCTGAACGATAAGGGTATAAAGTATTAAAGGAATTCAGTAAAAAAAAGGCTGACCCGGATTGGATCAGCCTTTTTCTTTTATGTGGGATCTTATTTCAGAAACTTAACTCTACTCCAACTCCTACAACTATTGTGCTCTTTGAATAGGTTTCAGTAGGAAGTAAATTAACAGCCCCCAGAAAATGATCTACAGATTTCTCGTCTTCCATATACATTGTATAACTGGCTCCCAGGTTAATTCTTATATTATTGAGTGTGAATGCTCCTCCGCCACCAAATGTATGTGTTGCATTTCCGAAGGTGAGATCACTCTGGTATAAACTATTGACACCCTTATTGGCATACACGTACCCTGCACTTACAAGCCAGTTGTCGGAAACATTATACTCAAGTCCTCCCTGAAGCGACATACCGTTACTCTCAATAATTTCGCTGTTGTCAACATGAACACCGTCAATTTTATGTCCATAGTCAGCTGACTTATCAAAGTAATAATTTCCCCCCATAGACAGCTTGAGATTTGCTAATTTGTAATCAACACCAATGGCAAGCATTGCAGGCATATCATTTCTTTTCTTTTCATTATCAATAAATATGCCTCCTCCTTTAGTAGGACCGGCCAAAGAGGTTGTAAGTTCAAGTTTGGTCAGGAATTCATATTTAACAGCAATGTTAAGGTTATCAGTTGGGGAGATATTTACACTCAAGATTGGAGCATAGCCCATTCCGGTCTCTTCGGCATCAACCTCAATATCCTGTGTCGCATCTGCATATCCGGTCATTGTAGTGGCTTTTGTGGTAAATTCTGGTGCGGCACCCCCAAGGACAGCCTGTGCATAAGCAATTGTTGCGCCTCCTATCTGGGCCGGGGTTTGTCCTGCAGCACCCATGATTTGCTGTATTTGTGTTACCTGATCTGCAGATAATAATGTTGCTGCTTCTGCATTTGATAAAAGAACAGCACCACCGCCGCCATCAACAATTGGCTGTAATCCTGAATAAAAAGCAGTTGCACCTGCTGCCAGTGTGCCAAGTGTTGTTGCACCTGATGTAAAGAAATCGCTTGCAAGTACCATTGACCCGTTATAAGCAGCGCCAAAAGCAGGATAATTCGGGTTAATGCTTATATCTCTCAGGTATCCGTTATAGGTGTTCTTAGCAGTCACCATGCGGACACCTGCCGCAACAGAAATCATGTCATTTATTTTGTATGAAACATTTGCCTGGTATCCAAAGTAGATTGAAGAACCCTCAAAGAAGATGTCAGCGGAATAATCGGTTGTCCCGAATCCGTTTGCGTAAGTTGCCGGAACAAGGTCCGCAATGCTCATCTCAAATGATGGTAATCCGGTTTCATATGTTGCGCCGCCGCCGCCGCCGACCGGATTAAATCCAAACGAGAATGCCAGTTTATCCATCTTATAAGCTGCAGCTACAGAGGGGAATAATGGTGCTTTGACGGATCCTTCGTACATCCCGTCATTAAGATAAATGTAGCTACTGGTAATCTCTCTTGTTTGAAAAATAGTCTGGTTTGAAACGGCAAAATGGAATCCATTCTCCATCTTCATTATTCCAGCCGGATTATAGTAAACTGCATCAGCTTCAATTGACGCATTCCTGGAAGGGAGCCGAACCCACGACGCGCTCTGGTTAGTATTGGTAACCAGTCCGCCGGCAAGAAGAGTACCGGTAACCAGCGTTCCGGCAATTAAGGTTAGAATTTTTTTCATAAGTCGGGTTTTAAGTTTATAATCGAGGTTTTCTGCATTATGAAGGTAAAA
>CAZHRV010000028.1:0-2554 GCA_964535035.1 uncultured Rikenellaceae bacterium | reverse complement strand
TCAGTTGTTCCCGGTGCAACAGTAGTCTCTATCAAAACAAGAGCTTCCGCTGGAATATTCTCTGCAATCACATGTAACGAGGCCTCCAGCGCAACCATGTCGGTCTGACCGTTGCTTACATTGCCAAGCTCTTCTTTAAGATAATCACATTGCACATCAACTACCACGATATCTGCAAGTTGCAAGACATCATAGGTATATGTGGCTATAAGTGTCTTTTTTTCTGTGACACATCGTTTGATCATAGGCTCAACCTCAGGATCTTCAGCTTTTACTGGTGAAACACCACGGTTCAGCAGCGGGATCTTCCAGTAACTCCGTACACTCGGGCGCTGCATCCCTATCACAAATTTTGATGGCTGGCCTTTACTGTCAACAGTATCGGCCACTATTGCAGCCATGACAGCACCGACAAATCCTACTCCCATTACAACAACGATCTCACGATTCTTTGACCGTTCCTCTTCTACTCTTTTCTTCAGACTTTCGAATTCCTCTTTGTAATCTTCTGGCTTTGGTAACGGGAACTTCTCCCCTCCCGGACTTATTGAAAAATTCTCACTCATACTGCATTTGTTATAATGATATATAAAATAAATGACGAAGATAAATGTTTATACTGGATTTCAAAACGGATAAGGAATCCTCACAGGATTTGCAGTAACAAAATCATGTATATTTGAAATACTTTTGATAACAGCAATCAAAAAATGAATACTCCACCAAAAGTACTCTTTACTCCATTTAAGCTTGGTCCCGTAACTCTGCGTAACAGGACAATACGTGCTGCTGCTTTCGAGGGAATGTGTCCGGGAAACATGCCCTCGGATGACCTTCTGAGCTATCACCGTTCCGTCGCAGCAGGCGGCATCGGCATGACAACCGTTGCCTACGCTGCTGTTGATCAGTCAGGACTCTCATTTCCCCATCAGCTCTGGCTCAGGAAAGAAGCAGTTCCCGGGCTTCTAAAACTAACAGATGCTGTTCATAAAGAAGGTGCTGCCTGTTCCATTCAGATTGGGCACTGCGGCAACATGGCCAAACGCTCAATTGCCGGAACCAGGCCGCTGGCACCCTCCTCACGGATCAATCTTTATGGGCCCACTTTCCCAAGATCCATGAATAATGCTGATATTCAGAGCGTTGTTAAAGACTTTGGGAAAGCTGTACACGTTGCAAGAGAATCAGGTTTCGATGCTGTGGAGGTACATGCAGGGCATGGGTATCTTATCAGTCAGTTTCTTTCACCATATACAAACAAAAGAACCGATTCCTATGGGGGCACTTTCGAAAACAGAGCCAGGTTTATGCAGATGGTAATGGAAGAGGTAAAAAAGGCTGCAGGAAACGATATGGCTGTTCTGGTAAAGACTAACATGCGTGATGGTTTTAACGGAGGAATGGAGCTGGAGGAATCCCTGGAGACAGCTAAAATACTCGAAGCTTCCGGGGCTGATGCACTGGTGCTCAGCGGAGGCTTTGTAAGCAAAGCTCCGATGTATGTTATGCGGGGAGCTATGCCCATGAAGGTATTTGCGTATTATATCGGGAACAGACTTATGAAGTTTTTCGTCAGACTTTTTGGAAATTTTCTCGTACGGGAAGTGCCCTTCCATGAAGCATATTTTCTGGATGATGCATTGAAATTCCGTGCGCAGTTAAAGTTGCCGCTGATATATGTTGGCGGACTAATGTCATACGAGAAAATAAATGAGGTTATGAACAGTGGATTTGAGCTGGTTGCTTTTGCGCGGGCCCTCATCAAAGATCCCGATTTCATTAAGAAACTAATGCACAATGAGTTATCGCGTTCCGAGTGTGATATCTGTAACTATTGTATCGCTGTGATGTACAGCAAAATGGCCGACTGTATCATGAACAAAAAAGATCCGGATCCTAAAATAAAGAATATGTTAAAATAGATGGATACTCCCCAGAAATATGCATTGGTTACAGGTGCCTCCTCAGGCATTGGCTGGCATATTACGGAAGAATTGGCAAAAAAAGGCTATAACATAATAGCCGTAAGCAATCAGCCCGACCGGCTGGAAGATCTGAAAAATAAGCTGGAACATGATTCCCGGATCAGAATCAGTACATTCAATATTGACCTGGCGCAGGATAATTCAGCAAATCGGGTGTACGATTTTTGCGAACAAAATAATCTGGAAGTTGAAGTTCTGGTCAATAATGCCGGGACTCTTTATTTCGGAGAAACCCTGAAAATTGATCATTCAGGGATGAAATCCATATTAAACCTGCACATGACGACACCTGCCATGCTTTGCCGTATATTCGGCGAAAAAATGATGGAGCGCCGGAAAGGATTTATTCTCAACACCTCTTCCATTTCATCGGTTATGCCCTACCCTACCATATCTGTTTACGGTCCGACAAAGGCGTTTCTTCGTCATTTCACACGGTCGCTAAGAACCGAAGTGAATAAGTATAATATTAAAGTGACATGCCTGATTCCCGGTGCCACTGCTACAGGATTATATGATCCCGGAAAATACGATACTCCTCTGAAAAGGGCGCTGGGAATCATGAAAAA
>CAZHRV010000027.1:0-17275 GCA_964535035.1 uncultured Rikenellaceae bacterium | reverse complement strand
TATAAGGGCCTTCAGGGACTGGTTAAAGACCTTAGTGATTCGGCAGGTGATACCACAAAATATCGTGAACAGATTACAAAACTTAATGAAAACCTGTCAGCCCTGAATAACGTTTACGGAAATATGCTTGCTGCTATGAATGTTAAATAAAACAGCATTGGTTTCACTTAATTAAACTACTTACAAAATGGCTCACGAAAAGCTATCTCCGCGACAAAGGATGATCGGTATGATGTACCTGGTGCTTACCGCCATGCTTGCTCTTAACGTATCAAAGGAGGCCGTGGAAGCATTTAAAAATATTGACAATGGTCTTACTCTTACCGTCAAGAATTATGCTCTGAAAAATAACCTCATCTACCAGGATTTTGAAGCATCATTTGCACAATTCCCTGAAAAGACAGGACCCTTCAGGACCAAGGCTCTGGCTGTAAAAGAACGCGCTGATGAACTCTTCGATTACCTTCAGAACCTGAAAATTGAGATCATTAAAACTGCAGAAGGTGATGATACTGATGCTGTTCAGGGAAGTGAGGTGATCATTGACAATGTTGAAAAGATTGACGAAAACAATGTTCCGTCGCAGATCCTGATTGGGTCGAACGATGATCAAAAAGCTTATTTCCTGAGGACAATGATCAATGACTACCGCGATTTCCTTATAGGAACACTTGACGGCGAAAACCCTATAGCAGAGGAAGCCCTGAAGAAAAGTCTTAATACCGATGATGTTAGAAATAGAAGAACACAAGAATTAGAAAAATGGCCAAATTTTAACTTCCAGGCACTTCCGCTGGTTTATGTCATAACCATGCTGTCTAAAATACAGGTTGATGTCAGGAATGGTGAAACTGAGGTTATTAACCATCTCTTTTCCCAGATCGACAAATCAAGCTTCAAGTTTAACAAGCTGAATGCAGTTGTAATCCCTAAATCTGATTATGTTACTCTCGGCAGCAGTTATGAAGCTACGGTCTTTATCTCGGCAACTGACACAACACAGCAGCCGGAAATTACAGTAGGGGATCAGGTGCTTTCTCTCGATGAAACAGGGAAAGGTATCTATACCGTCCGCCCAGGCTCAATAGGACCAAAAACATGGGGAGGAGTTATTTCAATGAAAGCACCCGATGGCAATATCCAGCCTTATCCTTTCAGTGCTTCGTTTTTTGTAGGTGAACCAAATGTTGTTGTATCACCCACAGCTATGAACGTTATGTATAAAGGACTAGAGAATCCTATTGATGTTTCTGTCCCCGGCGTAAGTCCTGACAGAATAAGAATCAGAGTTAACGGCGGAACCTATTCCCGGAAGAGAGTCCAGAATGCCAGAGGTGACTATTTCAGGGGTAACTGGGCAGTGACTCCAAATGAAGTCGGAAAGGATGTCCAGGTTATTGTTACCACTGAAGATGCAGCCGGAAAAGTAACTACATATGCTCCTATCCCATTCAGGGTAAAAAGACTTCCGGACCCTGTTGCCAAGTTTGCCAACAAATCATCAGGATCAATAACTAAATCCGAAGCACTTTCACAACCTGGAGTCTTTGCCTCACTGGGCCAGGACTTTGACTTTGAATTGAAATATGATGTGGTGTCATATACTATCTCATACTCCGACAGAATGGGTGACCGTCAGGGTGACAGCAACAACTGGAGACTTACAGATGAACAAAGAAACATTCTGAACAGTGTTACAAGAGGAAGAGACCTGACTATTAAAAATATAAGAGCTTTAGGACCCGATGGGATAACACGTGACCTGGGGGCAATTGTACTAAAAGTGGAATAACATGTTCAAAATAACTTATGCATATTATGAATAAGAGAATAATATTGGGAATTATCGTTGTGTCATTTACTGCCGGATTAGCCTGCGGACAGACATTCGGCGATATTTACGAGAAATCGATCCCCAATGCAAAAAAGATTGATTATTCATTTTTGAGGGAAGCTGAAGTGATATGGTCAAAAAGATTTTACCGCATGATCGACCTCAGGGAAAAGGTCAATCATTCACTATACTATCCAACAGATAAAACAAATGACGGGAGGCAGAATCTCATAAGTATTTTGCTCGATGAGATCAAGAGTGGTAATGTTACTCCTTTCGATGCTTTTGATACGTCCATATCTAAAACATACG
The DNA here is from genome assembly GCA_964535035.1 of uncultured Rikenellaceae bacterium. Taxonomy (GTDB): domain Bacteria; phylum Bacteroidota; class Bacteroidia; order Bacteroidales; family VadinHA17; genus LD21. The sequence goes on along the minus strand of CAZHRV010000027.1, from coordinate 15,129 downwards.
AAGATATTGAAACACAGATGGGTGCCAGGGAAAGAACTATTCAAATCCCTATTGATGCATTCGGCAATACAAAGGATTCAACGATAATGGATGAAGCAAATCCTAACGAGGTAAAACAATATATGCTGTATGAAGAGTGGTACTTCGACAAAAAGCTCTCCAAACTTGACGTCAGGATAATTGCTATTTGTCCATATTGGCTTGGTATGGATCCACAGACCGGACAGACACAAAGGATACCTTTATTCTGGATCAAGTTTGACGATATCAGGAACGTCCTGGCCACAAAAGAGGTATTCATGACAAATAATGACGCCCAGAGAATCTCTTTCGATGACCTTTTCATGCAAAGGAGGTTCAGCAGCATTATCTTTGGTGAATCCAACGTTTTCAACGACAGGTATATTAATGAATATACCGTTGGTAAATCCTCTCTCTTTGAAGCGGATCGGATAAAGATGGAGCTTTTCGATTTTGAACATGACCTCTGGGAATACTAATAAAATAGAAGAGGCGGTTTGACACCGCCTCTTTTTTTGTCTTTACCCCTATCCCGAAAGAGGGACTTCTTATTTCCAGATAATTAAGACTCCCTTTTTAAGGGGCAGGGGGCAAGGACTTTATAAGATACAATAATTTCCCTAACCTGTGAGGATAGTAAAGAAGTGCTTTACAGCTGTTGCTGCATTTATACCGCTTTTTCATGAAGCTGATTGAAGGAAACAGATCTCCCAAAATATAAAGCAGCTTCCTGTGAAGGCAGGGAATCTCACGTATATTATACCTGTAAAGCCATGCCTTGTCAGCAACGGGATTATTCTTCGGACTTCTGAGAAAGAAGACGAATTTATCCTGGCTGTCCGGATCATACTCCCTGTTGATAAATTCATCCAGCCATCCCGGAAATGATATTCCCCATATATTCCTGAGGTACTCGAGTTTGCTAAAAAGTATATTGCTCATGCTTCCCATCTCTGCAAGCACAGGCAGATCAGTGTTGATAATTTCATCCCTGAATTTTTCAATGAGAACAACCAGATCGGTATAAAGCCTCAGCTGTGATTCATTATTCTTTTCATGCAGAAAAAGGTGTTTTACAAGATAGAGAAAGAAGATCTGTGCCCCGGGGATAAAGGCTCTTTCGCTATTGATCTGAGTCTCAAAACTTTTATCATAAAGCATGCCTGTCAGACTACTCTTCCCTGATCCGAAAAGCTCATGGTGTATTTCAAACGAAAATCCATTTTTTATCAATGATGGCAAATGTTTACCGATATGAGTCAGAATAAGCTTATGCAGAGGTGATTTTAAGGGCAAAGAGGTGAATCCCTCCCTGATCAGAAGATCCCGTGCCTTGAGGCAATCTTCTCTGCTGATCAACACATCAACGTCTGTCATCTGCCTCAGTCCGGTATTGCCATAAACCGATATTTCAAGAGCCAGCCCTTTCAGAAGCACTGTTTTAATACCGGAGCTATTAAGAATTTTCAGGATCTCATTCATTTCGTTAAGATGGTGCGCATTTCTGCTCATACTTATCATCAGGGCATTCCTGAGAAAATCGACAACTGTCTGAGGCACATACTGTATAATCCCCAGCTTTTCAAGATTATGATAAACCAGGGCTGCCACTCCGTGTTCATTGGCAAGATCAGCAAGATATTTCCAGCCTTTTATGCCTGATGCAAGAGTCCTTAATTTACCGGTTTGTTCGCTGCTGAATTCAAGACGGCACAGACCGATAAGCAGTGATTCTTCATTGGATATGTCTATATTGGTATTCATCCGGTGAACCTGCCGGCTTGTTTTTTGTACATCGAGAAATAAGTGCCCTTTTTCGTTATCAGTTCATCATGTGTACCTGTTTCAATGATTTTCCCCTTATCAAGTACTATTATCCTGTCAGCCAGGCCTACATTGGTAAATCGGTGACTGATAAGGATTGTTGTACGCCCTTTTACTATTTTCCTGAAACTATTGAAGATCTCAAATTCGGTGTCGGCATCGAGGGCGCTTGAAGGCTCATCGAGAATAAGCACGGGAGCATCCCTGAAAAGAGCCCTGGAAAGAGCCAGTTTCTGCCATTCACCCCAGCTCAATTCACGGCTGTCGTCGAAAAGATTGCCGATCACGGTTGAATAACTGTTTTGAAGTCTGCTGATAAGATCATGTATATCTGTAGCTGTTGCGGCTGATCTGATTTTTTCGTCTGTTTCTGATTCATTGATATCTCCAAGCCGTATATTTTCTCCGGCACTCAGGTTATAAAGCATGAAATCCTGGAAAACCACCGACAGAAACCTCCTGTACCTGTCCGGGTCCATATTTTTAATATTGTTCCCATCATAAAATATCGATCCCGAATCAGGGTCATAAAGTCTGCTCAACAACCTTACCAGGGTGCTCTTACCTGCACCGTTAGGCCCTACCAGCGCAATTATTTCACCTTTTCTTATTTCAAAAGATACATTGTCAATTGTCTTAACGTTATTGCCGGGATATGTAAATGAAAGATTTTCAGCAGCTATGTTTCTCTTGAGGCTGGCAGGTACTACTTCAGGCTCGATTGCACGGATATTTTCCTTCAGGTTCAGGAATTCAAAGGTATCACTGATAAAAAGTGAGTCCTCATAAAGACCTGCCAGAGATCCGAAAAGGTCCCTGATACATATCATCCCTTGTCTGAAAGCAAGTAGAAACATTGCCATTTCACCGAGAGTTATTGAGCCTTTAATTGTACTGTCGGTAATATATACAAGAGTAACCAGCACGGCTCCTGCTTTAAAAATATCGGATACCAGCTCAATTGAGGCACGTTTCTTAATAATTCTGAGCTCTTCCTCTTTTGTTTTCAGGAACGATTTCCTGAATAGTGATATAAAATAGTCACCGAGGCCGAATAATCTTATCTCCCTCGAGGGGCGGTCGCCCGTCAGAAGCCAGTTGAAATAGGCTGTTTTTCTTGCTTCAGGTGTTTGCTTCCGCTGAAATTTATACAGGACTCCCGCATAATGGAGCCTAAGCCATATTCCCGGGACATTAAAGACAAACAGCAGCACTGCCAGACTCCAGTGCAGCGCAGCCAGCAAACCCGCCATCAGAACCAGAGATAACAATGACCTCAACACCGAGACAAGGTTGTTGAGAATGCTATTAGGCCTCCAGGGAGCTTCTCTCGAAGCTCTGGCAAGACAATCATAATACTCAGGCCGTTCAAAGTTTATAAGATCCAGCTTTACAGCTTTGGTATGCAGCAGGCCGTACATATAAGCCTCAAGTTTCATTGATTGTTTTTTACGTATGAAGTTACCCAGATCGGTAGTGGCTTCATCAAGAAACCAGATAATGACCACAGCAGCAATCAACCATGCAATACCTGCAACTGACTCCTGTGGTGATTCAGACACAGCTTTTGTTATACCATCAATCAATCCTTTGAGAAACCAGATCAGGGCAAGAGGCAAAAAGCTCCGCAAAAGGGAAATAAAGAAATTAGTCACTGCCCATCCCGGGGCTGAATTCCAGACCAGTCTGACCGATTCACTTAAATATTTGATCTTACTGTGCATTAAATATTTGCTTCCCTTTATCCCACGCCCTCATAAACCTTATTATAAACCACACTAATAATCTGTTATAAATATAATCAAACTTGCTTAGCTTCTTTTTCTCAATTGTTTTCTTCTTGCCTGAAATACTTTCAATACTTACTACTTTCCCGGCGATCTGATCTTTCTTCACGGGCTTATCTTCATTCGAACAGCTGTCGCCTCTTGTTATGAAATATACCCGGTTTCCTTCATTTATTACTTCCACTAACCGGTGAACAACAAAACCTGTCTCTCTTTTCCAGGCTATAATATCACCCGGGGAGGGATCAGAATAAGGTTCAATAAAAATAAAATTACCTGCTTTTATAGCCGGGAACATACTGTATCCATCGGCTCTTATCCTGAGAGTTTTACCTTCAGCTAGCAGGGAAAAACCTAACTCTTTTGTAATACTATTTGCGTCCCTTTTCATTTTTAAGAATGTGATCTACAGCACTTTTGTCGAACTTGAAATGAAGACGTGCAACCGGAACAACTGCACTCAAATCTGACACTGAATCCAGCAGACCGGCAATTATACCGGCATCCCATCCATGCTGAATAGAGTTTGCCATTATCCTGCTTACCGATTCAGCCTCCCTGAGCGGAATAATTTTATTTTCTGTTCCGTGTTCAATAATAAATATCCTGTCCAGTCTGGATTCTTTTGGTTCATCATTATTGTAAACAGGTGTATTGAACATCATGTATCCCACACCTTCTTTACGTACAATAAGCCTGTCATCATGGATGATTTTTACACCCGGTATATCCCATAGTTTTGCTATGGTGCTCTTACCGCTGCCGGAAATGCCGCTGAAGAGATACCCGTGGTTTTTATAGCAGACTCCTGAAGCATGGATCATAATATCGCCGTGGATCACGGTAAGATAATAAAGGACAAGTCCGTCAAGAGGATACTCCAGGGGATCGGCTTCATTACCTGTAATATCTAACCACAGATCCCATTCCCTTTTATTAAGTGAAAACTGTAATGTCGCATCTCTCTGTTTATGGGAAAAAGGAAATGTAGTGCTGATATACAAATCATTACGTTGCTTATAAATACTCCAGAACCTGTCACTTTTTTTTATTCTGATACCATTAAGCTCTTCAACATAGGGTGCATCAAAAACCTTTTTTGCTTCGGGAGGAATACTAAATTTATCTGAGTGTACTTTTATAATGACATCCGGATAATTCTCAAAGCAAAAGTAATTCAGGTATCTTTCTGAAGGAGCCAGGTCAGGTCCGCCAGCGGCACTTTCAATCCTTATATTATATCCGGCGATATATAAATTATAATCCCTCATTATTTCTTTATTCAAAAACTTATTGTCTTGCCACCAAGACATCCAATCTTAAACCCTCTTCAAAAGTCATTCCCCCGAAAACTATAGGAATATCAAGTTGTCTCTTTATGTCAAAACCTTTCTGGGCTAAAACATAGCAAAAACAGACTTCATAAACCTTTTCTAATAGCCCGGGTCCAAGTTCTTTATGAACAATGAATGCTGCGTTAACAATTTCCCGGCCTATACGGTCCTCTTCATCTGAAATTTTCTCATCCATATCTTTGTGTTTCTTCGTGTCTTAGTGTCTTGGTGGCAAAAAAATTATGGGCCTTTTTTTATAATAAGGTATTTCCGCATTTCACCTATGAATTCGAAGACATCAACTGTTGCGGTTTCTTCGCTTACATCATATTTTCTTATGACGGCTTCGATCATATCTTCGATATTGTTTTCCCCGTCAATCAGCTCCCAGAGGAAAGCACCCGTTTCATTCAGTGTATATACACTGTTCATGTCGGCAATGTTGTTTGTAACAGGCACAAGCACATATTCGCTTCCCGTTTTGCGTGTAACAACAGATGATGAACGTGATGGTACAGATTGCAGATTTACCATATATATTATATTATAAATCAAATTTATAAAAATAATGGTTCATTTTCTTACCTTCGCAAAAATCAGAAAAACATGAGCAGGAAGGGAAAGGGGAAGAAAAAAAGAAGTGGTCTTTTAAAAGAATCGGTTACAGAAAAAATAATTACAATACTATCTGAAAGTCCACACCAGGGATTCAACTACAAACAAATCGCTAAAAGTCTTAACATCAGTGATCAGTCTGAAAAACAGATGATATCGCAGATATTAAGGGAACTGGCAAAGAAAGGGACCGTTAAGGAGATCTATCAGGGTAAATACAGTGTCAGGGTCAGCCGGGGTTATATTACCGGTACAATAGATATGACCCGGATGGGATATGGATTTGTCGTTTCTGACGATATTGAGGAGGATGTGTTTGTTGCGGCAAAAAACCTGCGCACTGCATTGCATGGCGACAAGGTAAAAGTATGGCTCTATGCCAGGAAGAAAGGTTCCCGGCCCGAAGGCGAAGTTGTCGAGATAATTGAAAGATGGCGCACATCATTTGTAGGGACTGTAGAGATAATGCCAAATTTTGCATTCCTCATCCCTGATAATAAAAACATGCCATTTGATCTCTTCATTCCCTCATCAAAGCTGAATGGTGCAAAACAGGGACAAAAGGCAGTTGCCAGGGTTATTGAATGGGATTCCAAATCGAAGAATCCGGTTGCTGAGATCATAAAAGTGCTTGGGGAACCCGGACTGCATGAAACTGAAATGCATGCCATACTTGCAGAATTTGAGCTCCCCTATGAGTTTACCGCAGATGTTGAAAAGGATGCTGAAAGTATCCCTGCTGCCATTACAAACAATGATATAAAATCCCGGCGCGACTTCCGCAATGTGCCCACATTCACTATTGACCCGGTTGATGCCAGGGATTTTGATGATGCAATTTCCCTCAGGCAGCTTGATAACGGTAACCGGGAGGTCGGTATCCATATTGCTGATGTGACACATTATATTAAACCCGACTCGCTTATTGAAAAAGAGGCAAAACAACGAGCCACCTCCATTTATCTTGTCGACAGGGTAGTGCCAATGCTGCCGGAGAGACTCTCAAATTATATCTGTTCATTGAATCCCAATGAAGATAAGCTCACCTATTCGGCTGTCTTTGAGATAAATGACAAGGCAGAAGTGTTGGATGAATGGTTTGGCAGAACCATAATTAATTCCGACATACGTTTCTCATACCAGGAAGCACAGGATGTTATCGATAGCGGCGATGGTGATATGAAAGAACAGGTACTTGTTCTCCATAAATTTGCCCAGCAGCTCCGAACAAGACGCTTTGCTGCCGGTGCATTTTCGTTTGAGAAAACTGAGGTGAAATTTGATCTCGATGAAGAGGGCAGACCCCTTGGAATAAAATTCCGTGAAATGGGGACAGCCAATCAGCTGGTAGAAGAATTTATGCTGCTGGCAAACAGGAAGGTTGCTGAATTTATCGGGAAAAAGATAAAAGGCAGGACATTTGTCTATCGTATTCATGATGAACCTAATCCTGAGAAAATTGAGAATTTCAGTCATTTTATTACCCGTTTTGGTTATAATCTTACTGATAATGAGGGAACGTCGCTGCCAAAAGCGATGAACAGGCTCCTGAAGACTGTAGCTGGCAGGGAAGAACAGAATATAATCGAAACCCTGGCACTCAGGGCCATGGCAAAAGCAGTCTATTCAACAAACAATATCGGTCATTACGGCCTGGCATTCAGGTACTATACTCACTTTACTTCGCCTATACGACGCTATCCCGATATGATGGTCCACCGTCTTCTTTCAGCATACCTTAATAAGGAAAATCCCGGAGGGAAAGATGAATTTGAAAAGCAGTGTGAACACTCTTCAAAGATGGAACGTCTTGCTGCCGAAGCAGAAAGAGCATCTGTAAAGTACAAACAGGTGGAATATATGAATGATAAAACGGGTAAGGAATTTGAAGGAATCATTTCAGGTGTTACTGAATGGGGAATTTATGTTGAAATAATTGAGAACCAGTGCGAAGGGATGGTCAATATCCGGGAACTCGGTGATGATTACTATGAGTATGATGAAGAAAACTACTGTATAAGAGGCAGGTCAAATGAAAAGGTCTATACTCTCGGTGACAGGGTTACTATTGAGGTTTTAAAGGCTGACCTGCAGAAGAAATAGCTCGATTACAGGCTGGTATGATCCTGTTCTATTATCTTCATCAATTCACTAACCGCATCCTCTTCCCGAACATTTTTCAACACAGGTGTAAGTCCGCGGTAAATATGGACTTTCCCCTCTCCTGTCCCCACATAACCGTAATCGGCATCCGCCATCTCTCCCGGACCATTAACAATGCATCCCATGACCGCTATTTTCAATCCGCTCAGATGTTTTGTTGCCTCTTTCACTTTTTTCACGGCATCCTTAAGGTTGAATTTTGTCCGGCCGCAGGTTGGGCATGAAATGTAATGATTCTTTGTGATCCTTGCCCCTGTTGCCTGCAGGATGGAGAAAGACAGCTCCTTCAGCTTTTCACCCTGTACCGTACCTTTGTTTGTGATGCAGATACCGTCTGCCTGTTTCAAAATAAAATACCTGCCCAGCAGCGCTGCGGCATCAACTTCCAGCTTTTCAGGATCATCTTCGGAAAAGATCGGATTAAGAAAAATTTCCTTGCCTGAACGTTCTGAAAGAATCGGAGGTGTATTATAGTTGAAGATCAGCATCTCACCTTTGAACGGTTCTCCGTTTTCCCTGATATATCTGCCATCATTAAATGTTATCACCTCAGGTTTGTAGAATATATCTCTTTTTCTAAAATCCTGTGATTTGACAGGGTTTTTTACCCGTTCTATTGATCCGCTCAGGAAATTCAGGATTTCCTTTGCTACAGGTATCTCATGTTCCGGATCTTCTGTCAGGGAGATCCTTAATGTATCTCCTATTCCCTCAGCAAGCAAAGCTCCGGCTCCGGCTGCGGAATTTATTCTTCCCTCTTCACCTTCTCCTGCTTCGGTAATTCCCAGATGTATTGGATAAGTAACCCCTCCTGTTTGCATCATTTTGATCAGCAGTCTGTTAGCCTTGAGTGTGATGGCCAGATCAGATGATTTCAGGGAAAGTACAAGGTTGTTGAAATTCTCCGAACGGAATATACTTATAAATTCCAGGGCTGAAAGGACCATTCCCTTTGGAGTGTTACCATATCTGGTCATGATACGGTCCGAAAGTGATCCGTGATTAATGCCGATACGTATTACCGTATTGTTTTGCCTGCAGATATCTATAAGAGGAAGAAGTCTCTTGTGTATCCGCTCCACCTCTTCGCTGTATTCTTTGTCTGAAAGGTCCGTTTTTTTGAAAGAGGCTCTTTTATCTGCATAATTGCCGGGATTGATCCTTATCTTTTCTACAATCTTTGCCGCAGTCTCGGCCGCGGCGGGATTAAAGTGAATATCTGCTATCAGGGGTGTGCTGAAGCCGGCTTTTCTAAGTTCCTTCTTTATATTCTCCAGGTTTTGCGCCTCCCTGGTACCCTGGGCGGCAAGACGCACAAAATCAGCATCAGCTTCAATTATCCGTATACACTGAGCAACAGACGCCTTTGTGTCGAGAGTATCCGTATTGGTCATTGACTGCAGGCGAACGGGGTGTGTACCTCCGAGGGGAATGGAGCCTATTAAGACAGGTGTGGAAATATAGTAGGACCCCCTGTAGTCTCCCTGAAAGGGGGACAAATTATCCCTTAAGATATTGTTATTCATTATGTTGATCCCTTGTGAGTTTTCTGGAACTGGGATGAAATTTCAGAAATTATGGATTTAATTTTTAATAACGAGTGTTTAAAATCTGTTTCAATTTCATGGTTTGTAAAATGAATAACATAGTAACCATTATTCTTCAGCATATTATCACGATATTTATCTGATTTTGATTGTTCTGGTAAAGAATGTATTTCTCCGTCAACTTCAATTACTAATTTTAAATCATGACAATAAAAATCAGTAATAAAATCAAGGATAGGATATTGTCTTCTGAATTTATAACCATCAATTTGTTTCAATCTTATTCTTGACCAAAGAATTATCTCAGCCCTGGTTATATTGTTACTTAAATTTCTGGCTTTCCTCGTTAATTCTTTCTTTTCATCACCAACCATAATATCGACCTGTTAATTAATAACATTTTATCCCCCCTTTGGGGGGATCATGGGGGATTCATTCCAATTTCCATTCCACATCTTCTCTTTTATCTTTCACTAGAATCCCTATTTTATTCAGTTCATCCCTAATTTTATCCGACACACCCCATTCCTTTTTCGCCTTGGCATCTTGTCTGAGGGTAATTATTATCCGCATCAGGTCGTCAGTCAGTTTATCACTGCCTCTGGCTGCTTCCTCATTCTTAAGACCAAGTATGTCGAAAATAAATGTGGCAAAAAGATCTTTCAGTGATTTTATATCGGCGGTAGTCAGTTTTTCGGTACCGTCACTCACCGAATTGATATATTTCACACCTTCAAAGAGATATGACAAAAGGACCGGACTATTAAGGTCATCATCCATAGCCTCATAGCATTTTGTCCTGAGTGATGAAACATCAACAGTCGAGGTAAGGGACGGCTTCAGCCTGTCAAGGGTATCAACTGCTTTCATCAGTTTTTGAAAACCTTTTTCTGCAGCCTGCAGAGCTTCATTGGAAAAGTCAATAGTGCTGCGGTAGTGGGCCTGAAGGAGGAAGAACCTGATAGTCATGGGACCATAGGCTTGTTGCAAAAAAGGATGATCACCTGCAAAAAGCTGATCGAGGGTGATGAAATTGTTAAGCGAACGGGCCATTTTCTGACCGTTGATAGTGATCATGTTGTTATGCATCCAGAATCGTACTGATTCCTTTCCAAGGGCAGCTGTTGATTGAGCTATCTCGCACTCATGATGCGGGAATTGCAGATCTATACCGCCACCATGAATATCAAATACCTCACCCAGATACTTTGTGCTCATTGTTGAACATTCAAGGTGCCATCCTGGGAATCCTTCGCTCCATGGAGACGGCCACTTCATAATATGACCGGGAGTTGCCTTCTTCCATAATGCAAAATCGAAAGGACCGCGCTTTTCATCCTGTCCCTCAAGAGTACGGGTGTTTACCTGAAGTTCTTCAAGAACACGTCCCGACAGTTTTCCGTATTTATACTTTTTATTGTATTTATCGACATCAAAATATACTGAACCATTTGTTTCGTAAGCATAACCCCTTTTTAGAAGGTTCTTTATAAACTCCTGTTGTTCAATAATATGCCCCGATGCTCTGGGCTCAATTGCAGGATGAAGCGTATTAAGCTGCTCCATATTTGCCAGGAATTTATTTATATATTTCTGTACCACCTCCATAGGTTCCAGGTGTTCTATCCTGGCTCTCTTTTCAATCTTGTCCTCGCCCTCATCAGCGTCATTTTCAAGATGTCCGACATCAGTTATGTTGCGTACGTAACGGACTTTATATTCAAGATGCAGCAGGTACCGGTAAAGCAGATCGAAAGTAACTGCCGGCCGCGCATGACCAAGATGTGGATCACTGTATACCGTGGGACCGCAGACATATAAACCCACAAATGGCGGATGAAGAGGTTTGAAGGGCTCCTTTTTCCTGGAAAGACTGTTATAGATTGTGAAGTTATTATCCATGAGCAAAAATGATTTATATAACAAAAGTAACTTAATTCTTGTCCCCAAATCCCCTGAAGTGAGCTTTTATGAATGATTTTTTTGCATTTTAAAAATTCCTTTTTATCTTTGATCCCACAAATCAAATATTCCTTCCATTAAGGGTGTTTGGTTTTTATTGAGAAGGGTGGAGAGATTAGGCTCTGCGAAACCCTGGCAACCAATCCCGAGTACTCGGGAAAACGGTGCCAAAACCTAATCCCGAGTACTCGGGAGATGATAAAAATAAACACGGAAACCATGAAGACATTTCATCTGACCCGAAACAATCTTACGATGCCGCTCATGCCTATGGACATGCGCCGGTAAAGATCTTACTCCGGAAAGTATAAGTTTTATTTAGTTACCGTATCGCTGCGGTTACAGGTTTAATATACCTGTCAGCAGGATAAGTGTGATAATGATTAATTGAAGTCAATATGAAAAAAAGAAAAATAAATTTTGAGACATTACAGATACATGCCGGTCATATTCCTGATAAACAAACCGGTTCGAGGGCAGTTCCGATTTACCAGACCTCCTCATATATTTTCAGGAATGCAGGGCATGCTGCAGATCTGTTCAACCTGTCGGAACCGGGTAATATTTATACCAGGATACAAAATCCCACCACGGAAGTCTTTGAAAAAAGGGTTGCGGCACTTGAGGGAGGTGCAGCTGCATTGGCTGTTTCCTCAGGTCATGCCGCTCAGTTTATTGCACTTTCAACCATACTGAGGCAGGGAGAAAATTTTATTACCTCACCTTATTTGTACGGTGGGACACATAACCAGTTCAAGGTGACATTTGCAGGCTTTGGTATTGAGACCAGGTTCGCAAAAGATCTTGAACCAGAGTCCTTTGAGGCTTTGATAGATAAAAGAACAAAGGCAATATATGTTGAAACCATTGGCAACCCCGGTTTTAATATCCCTGATTTTGAGGCTCTTTCATCACTGGCAGAAAGACACGGCATTCCCCTGTTAGTGGATAATACATTCGGCGCCTGCGGTTATCTGTGCCGGCCCGTGGAATTCGGAGCCGCTATTGTAGTCGAATCCGCAACTAAATGGATAGGCGGACATGGGACAAGCCTGGGAGGTGTTATTGTTGATGCCGGCACTTTCAACTGGAATAACGGAAATTTCCCGCTCTTCACCGAACCATCGGAAGGATACCATGGATTAGTTTTCGGGGAACTTTTCTCACATGAATCACCCACAGGTAATATAGCATTCATTGTAAAGGCCCGTGTTGAAGGTTTAAGGGATCTTGGCCCGGCTATCAGTCCCTTTAATTCTTTCCTTCTCCTGCAGGGACTTGAAACGCTATCCCTCAGGATGGAGAGACATGTGCAGAATACACTTACACTGGCACAGTGGCTTGAAACCCATCCATTTGTGGAAAAAGTCAACTACCCGGGATTGCCCGGCAATCCGAATTACAGGCTGGCACAAAAATATCTGCCAAAAGGCGCCGGAAGCGTCCTTAGCTTTGTGCTGAAAACTGAAAGGTCGAGAGCCGCAAGACTGGTCGAGCATTTTGAACTTGTAAGTCATCTTGCCAATGTCGGCGACGCAAAGACCCTTATTATTCAACCTGCCGCAACAACTCATTCTCAACTCTCAGGTGAAGAACAGCTAGCAGCAGGCGTGGAACCGGGCATGTTCAGGGTCTCAGTGGGGCTGGAGCATATTGACGATATTATTTATGATTTCAAACAGGCATTAAAACAGGTAATCTGAATGAAGACACTGAAACACAATCAACCGTTTATAACTGAAACCGGAGCGCTGCTGCCCTCCCTGGAAATTGCTTATCATACCTGGGGAAAACTGAATCCTGAAGCCGATAATGTGATCTGGGTATGCCATGCCCTTACCGCAAATTCTGATGTTGAGGCCTGGTGGCCGGGAATGGTAGGGAAAGGTCTTCTTTTTGATCCTGATAAATATTTTATTGTATGTGCAAATGTTCTCGGATCATGCTATGGCACCACCGGTCCCGGATCTGTAAATCCTGAAACAGGTAAACCCTGGCTTCACGATTTCCCTCTGATAACTGTCAGGGATCTTGTCAATGTTCATGAAATACTAAGGAACTCCCTGGGGATTAGACAGATACACACAATATTAGGTGCCTCTATCGGCGGATACCAGGCTCTTGAATACAGTATTATGTTCCCGGCATTGATACGCAGGCTTATTGTTCTGGCCTCGGGTGCTAAACAGACTCCATGGGCTTTGGCCTTTAGCGAATCAATGCGTCTTGCAATGCAGGCGGATCAGACATTTACTTCAGGCGATCCCGAAGGAGGCAGGAAAGGGCTCAAGGCGGCAAGGTCTATCGCACTGATAAGCTACAGAACGATGACTGCATATAACCAGACACAGAAGGAAGATGATGATGAAAAACTTACCGGTTTTAAAGCTGCTTCGTACCAGGCATACCAGGGCGAAAAGCTGGTAAAAAGGTTCAATCCGTATTCCTACTGGTGTCTTACCTGCCTCTCCGATACCCATAATATAGGCAGGGGACGGGGCGGAATTATAAATGCTCTCAAAAAGATCAGTGCCGATGTTCTTTGCGTGGGAATAAAATCTGATATTCTCTTTCCGACCGATGATCAAAAGTATATAACAGCAAATACAGAACATGCAGAATATGTCGAAATAGACTCATCTTACGGACACGATGGCTTCCTGATTGAAACAGAAACTGTTACAGATGTCGTAAGAAAATTCTGGGAAAATAATTCTAATAAATAACCAAATGACAAGGGAAAAACTGCGAATAGGAATGTTCGGATACGGCTGCGTGGGACAGGGATTACATGATGTCCTGAACAGCAGTAAAGGCTTTAAAGCCGATATCGTAAGAATATGTGTAAAGGACCGGACAAAAAAGAGAAGGATACCAATGTCTTATTTCACCTTCGATAAGAATGATATCCTTAATGACCCGTCAATAAATCTTGTTGTCGAACTTATAGATGATGCAGAGGCTGCATACAAAATAGTAACAACAGCAATGAAAAAGGGGAAAAATGTTGTTACAGCCAACAAGGTGATGGTGGCAAAACATTTCAGGAAGCTTGTGGAAATGCAGGAAAAATACAAGGTATCACTCTTATATGAAGCATCTGCCGGTGCAAGCATCCCGATAATAAGAAACCTTGAGGAATATTATGATAATGAACTATTATACTCTTTAAGGGGTATTCTTAATGGTACAACAAATTATGTCCTTACCCTGATGCACAACCAGGGAATCGATTACGATATTGCCCTGAACGAGGCCAGGGAGAAGGGTTTTGCCGAGTCAGATCCCACTCTCGATGTTGACGGATGGGATCCGAAGTACAAGTTGTGTATAATAACCGGTCATGCATACGGTCTTTTCCTTGAGCCATCAGAAGTGTTTCACTATGGCATCAGGACAATTTCGAAATTTGATATTCAGTATGCAAAGGAGAAGGGTTTAAAAATAAAACTCGTTCCCTTTGTGGGCAAGACAAATGAAAATACAATCACCAGCTTTGTCCTTCCGCGGTTTATCTCTCCGGATAAATATCTTTATAATGTTGACAATGAATATAACGGGGTGATTACCGAAGCGGCATTTGCCGACAAGCAGTTCTTCTCGGGCAAGGGTGCCGGCGGCCATGCCACAGGAAGCGCGGTTCTATCGGATATTTCTGCCAACTCATATGGATACAGGTATGAATATAAAAAGTACCTCCAGGGAACTGTTACAAATTATACCCGAAACTTCAGGATTGAAGTTTATCTGAGGTATAATAGAGAAAAGGACAGGGATTTATTTGGTTTTGAGGAAGTCTCGGAATACTTTTGCGGCAAATCATATAAGTATGCAATCGGTATTGTAAACCTTGAAAGATTATACATATTGAGAGAA
>CAZHRV010000026.1:0-1534 GCA_964535035.1 uncultured Rikenellaceae bacterium | reverse complement strand
TGGCTTCAGAAATGGGAGCCACATGGACTGGTAATCCTGACACTTCAGATATTGTTAAAGGCATATTAAAAAATGAACCTTCAGGCCTGGATGTTTTATTTGAATGCTGTGGCCAGCAGGAGGCTGTCGATCAGGCAGTATTACTGCTAAAACCCGGCGGAATGTTACTGATCGTGGGAATCCCATCATTTAAAAGGTGGAGTTTTGATGTCGACGACCTTAGAAGAAAAGAGATAACAGTTCAGAACGTCAGGCGGCAAAACGAAATGACGGAGATGACTGTTAAAATGATTACCAGGAGAAAATTAATTCCGGACAGGATGCAAACACACACCTATGATTTTGAACAGATCAAGGAAGCTTTCGATCTGGTTGATAATTACAGGGATGGCGTTATGAAGGCCATGATCAGGTTCTGACAATGATTATTGTTAAATTATTAACACTAAGTTGGTTATAAAAACCCATTCACCTATTTAACCTTTATAAACATGTTCATAGTTAATTCCTATCCATTTGCTGTGGCCCTGTGCGTGATCACAATGATATGCTGGGGCTCATGGGCCAATACCATGAACCTCAAGCGGAAAACCTGGCCGAATCCTCTCTTCTACTGGGATTATTGTCTCGGTATAGTTATTTTCACCCTCATCCTTGGTTTAACCCTTGGAAGCATCGGGAATGAAGGAAGAAGTCTGTTCGAAGACCTTGGTCAGGCTAATGCAAGATCACTTGGTTCAGCATTCCTTGGCGGCGCTGTTTTTAACCTTTCAAATCTCCTCTGGGTTGCTGCTGCGGCAGTAGCCGGCATGTCGGTGGCTTTTCCGATTGCTGTTGGTCTGGCACTGGTAATAGGAGTCATTTATAATTATATCTCCGAATCAACAGGTGATCCTTTACTACTATTTTTAGGAGTGGGCTTTGTTGTTGTAGCAATTGTGGTAAACGCAATTGCTTACCAGACAATACCTTCAAAAGTGAAAGGAGATACGCGCAAAGGAGTTATCCTCTCAGTACTTGCCGGGATTATAATGGGATTCTTCTACGGGTTTGTTGCCGACAGCATCTCCCTGAACTTTGCTAATCCTGAGGCAGGGAAGCTTACACCCTATTCAGCAGTGCTGGTCTTCTCAATAGGTTGCTATATTTCAGGATATATCTGGAACACATATTTTATGTATAAACCTGTTGAAGGAAGGGCTTCGACTTACGGAGAATATTTCAAAGAGACTTCCCCAAAGGTGCATATCAGCGGAATTATCGGTGGAATGATATGGGCAATGGGTCTCTCTTTCAGTATAATATCTGCTGAACAGGCAGGCCCTGCAATATCGTATGGACTGGGACAGGGCTCAACAATGGTTGGCGCCGCATGGGGGGTGTTCGTATGGAAGGAATTCAGGGATGCCCCGAAAAAGACAAACTGGCTCCTTGCAATAATGTTTATCTGCTTCATTGCTGGTCTTGCATTGATAACCATGGCAAGGAACTCATAAAGCATCAAGGATTAAATATCATAAACAATATAATAGCA
>CAZHRV010000025.1:0-2075 GCA_964535035.1 uncultured Rikenellaceae bacterium | reverse complement strand
ATCATTTTCCTGACAGCTAAAGATACTGAAAATGATCTGCTTACAGGATTCAGTCTTGGGGCAGATGATTATATTTCCAAACCGTTTTCTATTAATGAACTGACAGCAAGGATAAAAGCTGTCCTCAAAAGATCGGGTACCGGCAAAGTAAAAATTACACAGCCTGTCCGTTTCGGAGATATTGAGCTTGACACTGTAAGAAAAAGATTGGTTGTCGGTGATGAAAAGATTGAACTTACAAGGAAAGAATTTGAGATACTGAAGCTGCTGATCGAAAATCACGGGAAGATATATTCGCGGGAAGACATATTGAATATTGTATGGGAAAAGGATGTAATTGTTACAAACAGAACTGTTGATGTCAATATGACCAGGCTGCGCAATAAACTTGGCAAGCATGGGGCATCGCTTAAAAATAAAACAGGCTACGGCTATTACTTTGAGCTTTGATCAATATTGTAAATCATGATTATCAGGTATAAATTCAGAAATGTACTATTTCTCTATTATTCAGCAGTATTCATTCTGTTTACTGTTATCAACCTTTCCTATATGTACAAAAGGGAAAAGGATTACCGTATCTCTGCACTTAACGACGAGCTTGAAAAAACAACCAGAATAGTCGACAATTTCATAAGGTTCAATTCCATTCCCGCTACAGGTAATTATCATCTTATTGATTCTATTGTCAGATTGCTTCCCCAGGAAAACCTGAGGATAACAGTAGTGAATCCTGATGGTTTTGTTATTTATGACAGCTCTGTCCCGGATTGGACAAAGATGGAGAATCATAAAGGAAGACCAGAGATTACAGAATCCCGTTATTCCGATTTTGGTACTACCATCAGAAAATCAGGCACTACCAGGGAGGAATATTATTACTTCTCAAGATACTTTGGTAATTATTATATCAGAGCAGCAGTAGTTTATGATAATAAGGTTGTTAACTTCCTTAAAGCAAAGAAGTATTTCTTTATAGTCATTTCTCTTTCCTTTATAGTGATCTGGCTGGTGATGTTGTTTGTAACAAATAAATTCTCAGAATCGGTTACAAAGCTTAAAGATTTTGCTTTGAAGATCGGGAATAATGAACCCTTTGATTTCAATCAGAAATTTCCCAGGAATGAGCTTGGGATAATCGGTGAAGAGATCCTTGATATCTACAATAATCTCTTAAAGACAAAGAATGATCTGGTGAATGAAAAGGAAAAACTCTTCAATCATCTTAATGCACTGAATGAAGGGATAGCATTCTTTTCAAAAGATAAAGAGAAAATCCTGTCTAATAACCATTTCATTCATTATATGAACATGATCTCCGGTGAGCTATCGGTATCGGGTTCAAATTTCTTTAAAATTGAAGGTTTCAGAAAAGTCAATGAATTTATTGACAAACAGTTGCAGACTGAAATATCGTCGAATCATTTACCAAAAACAGAATATAAAGTAGGCAAAAATGGAAAATATTACAAAGTTCAGTGTGTTGTTTTTAATGATATGAATTTTGAGATCATACTGAGCGACATTACCGAGATAGAACAGAACAGGCTTGTAAAGCAGCAGATGACTTCAAATATAGCTCATGAGCTTAAGACTCCTGTTTCATCTGTCAAAGGGTATCTTGAAACTCTCCAGAGTGATCCTGCAATGCCGGCTGACAAACAGAAATATTTCATAGAAAAAGCTCTTGCCCAGAGTGACAGACTGACTAATCTTATCAACGATATTGCTGTTTTAAACAGCATTGAAGAATCAGGCAGCTCATTCACACCTGAAAAAGTTAATATAAAGGACCTGATAACAGATGTCATCAATAATTTTAAATCGGCTATCGAAGGCAGAAGAATGAATGTGGTAACCGAGAATATTGAAAATGTTGTTGTTACCGGGAACAGATCGCTGATTCTTTCAATTTTCCAGAATCTCCTTGAGAATGCTGTTAATTATGCCGGTGACAAAACAACGATCAGGATTATCATGTACAATGAAGATAAAATCTATAACCACTTTCTGTTTTCAGACAATGGAATTGGAATTGTTGAAGATCATCTGCCGAGAGTTTTTGAGAGATTTTA
>CAZHRV010000024.1:0-9073 GCA_964535035.1 uncultured Rikenellaceae bacterium | reverse complement strand
CGTATCCTTCCGGGATCAGCGTCCACCAGTACAGCTGTACCGTTATTTATAAGTTCAATCCATTCCGTCTCCTTCCTCAGGACAATACATGGCTTCCTGAAAAAATGCGATTCCTTCTGTACTCCTCCTGAATCTGTTATTACCATCCTGCAGGTCTTTTCAAGGAGGATCATCTCAAGATAAGAAACAGGCGGAATAATCCTTATATGATTATTATTCAACAACTCCTTATATAGAGATTTAAGGTTACTTTTTAAGGAATTGATAGTACGTGGATGAAGAGGAAAGACAAACGGTATTGAATATTCGTCTGAAAGCTGAAGTAAAGTCTTAATAATAGCTTCAAGACGACTTATTTGATCAGTGTTAAGCTCACGGTGTATTGTTGCAAGCACATATTTATCCCTCTCAACTGATAATTCATTCAAAAATTTCGTTTTTTTCTTTTCGGCAAGCTTTGAATAAAACAATGCATTGTCGTACATGATATCACCGGTAAGATAAATCTTTGAGTTGTCAATACTATAAGGAGGAGAGTTCTCAGGTTTAAATCCCTCATTAATCAGGTTCTTAAATGCAGCATTCGTGGGTGCAAAAAGGAGTGTAGACGAGTGGTCACTCACAATTCTGTTGATTTCTTCAGGCATTTGTTTATTGAATGAACGCAGCCCAGCCTCAATATGAATTAACGGGAAGTGAAGTTTCGAAGCTGCCAATGCTCCAGCTAGTGAAGAGTTAGTATCTCCATATATTATAACACAATCAGGATTTTCTTTTAATAATACTTCTTCTATTCCGATTATCATCTTTGAGGTCTGCCTGCCATGGCTTCCGGAACCCACACCAAGATTGTAATTTGGCCTGTTAATCTCAAGTTCATCGAAGAATACATCGGAGAGCTCTTTGTCATAATGCTGACCCGTATGCACAATTATTTCGGAAATCCTATTCTTATAGTATTTTTCTATTGCCCTTCCTATTGCAGATGCCTTAATGATCTGTGGTCTGGCTCCTACAATATTTAATATTTTGATAGTCGACATTGATCGCTGTTCTGTTTGGGAGACTAAAGATAAAAAAATATATAATGTGTAAGACAAGAGCCCCTAAATCCCCTGAAGGGGACTTGCCATTATTCCATTCTTACTCCCCAATTAGGGGGTCGTGGGCGATTCCTCCCTTTTGGTGTTATTATGAGAGGGCAACTCCCCCTTTAGTTAATGCCAAATGACATTACAAGTGGGTTATAAAAATATTTATAGTTCTTTGACATACTTGTTAATAATTTGCAGATACTGTTTTATTACTGGTCTGGCAATGTTAGTTGTGTGATGAATGAAGTTAATATCCTTATTGTCATTCACAAGCGTTTTTACTCTGTTAAAGTCTTTAAGGTATTTATCAACAGCTGGTTGAGAGTGATTTGTCTCCCTCGCAACAATTGAAGGATCCTTCTTTTCAACGACATGTTTATAGATTATAATTCGTTTATGAGTTAAAGTAGTTCCCATGTCATGAATGACTCCGGTATGAGGAAGTATTGTTTTATGGTTCTTTTCATATTCGATCCTTAACTGAGAGAGATAAGCTGCACTTGACACCAGTAACAGGCTTAAATCTCTTGTAGATAACACAGCTCCCTGTTGATAGGCTTCTATTATCATTCGGGCCATGACATTCTTTCGTGTAGTTGAGACTGAAGTTCCTTTCTCGAACATTGAGACTTCATCATCAGTTACCAGAGATAGTATTACTGGTTTATACCGGCGCTTCTCACTATCTGCTCTGGTTCTTTTGTCCAGGGCGTTCCAGATGATCTGGCCTGGTTTTAATCTGGATGACTCAGGGCAAAGAGAGTTAAAAAGATCGATAAGAGCATCAGCAATGTTTTCTCTTACAACAGGACCAAACATACCACAGAACTCACGCTCAAAGAAGTTCACAATAGCAGGCTTTAAGAACCTGTCATGGGCGGAACTGTAGTGTTTTACTGACGATGTTTTTGCTATCATGCCTGTTTGCTGATTTAACCGTTCTGGAGACTTTTTTTTATCAGATCATCCAATTCTTCTTTCCGATGTGGTACCGCATCGATTGAATGATACAGGTCGTAATACTCCTGTGTCAGACTTGGAGATAGTTTGACTAAAAAGGATATGGTTTTAATTTCATAGTTATTCTTAGCCAGACATACCACACGCTTGAACTTGTCAACGTAGTTTGCAACAGCATCAATGCTATGGTGCGTTGCTCGTGCGATCTCTGTATATTCCTTTCCAGAGAGCCACTCTTTAACGATCATTGCCCGGTGTGTGACGGACTTCCCCATATCGCGGATCACTGATCTCAGAGGAAGAACAATACCCTGATCTTTGAATACTTTGATGTCACGGCAAACTGTACGCTCACCACAATTAAGCAATCTATTGGCAATATCTTCAACAGTCAGAAGACCACCTTGTTGGAATGCTTCATTCACTATCCGTTGTAATCGATGTTGTCGTAAGCCTGGGACTCCCTGGTGCTCTTTAACATGAAGATCTTCTTCTCCTGCATCAAGAGTAAGAACCACGCTGACCATTTTGCATTCAGACAGCCTTTTTTGAGCACCATTCTCTATCGAAACTACTTCAAATAAAACTTGACCGGGCTTCATTGCTCCGGAGTTATCAAAGAATGGCTGATAGGTCTCATAGACAGCATTCAGGATTGCTTTGGCTTCAAACTGTGAGCAGTTCATCCCTTGAATGAGACTATTAACAAACTGGGTGTCCAATTGCTTCTGCTTTAGACGATCCCATTTCTGAAGTGAAGAATTGTTGATCATAAATAGTAAATTTAAAGCGCTGTTTTGTGGGATTACGTTTCGGTTACGTCTCTGCTTCATCCCACAAAACATATCAACAAACTTAACAATTATGTCAAAGAACTTGTATTCTATTCTATATTGCCAAATGGCACAAATATAGGGGGGAGAAAAAACCAGCAGTAATAATTGTTGGATTTGTTGATCATTTGGGTTTCTTCCCCCCTTCAGGGGGGAATTAAAGGGGGGTGTTTTATAAAGTTGTCAATATGCTATTAATCAGATAATCAGCCGGTTGCAATCCGGCGGGGTTTTTCTGTTTAAAACTGTTATATCCGGTGTTCCGGCGGAACGAACAGTTTTTTTAATTTAGCCTGATAATCAGGCAACCACTACAATTGAGGCATTCGGTATATAAGGAGGAACGGTTAAAGAGAACCAACAGGCTCTCGGTGATGCTGAACAACAGGGAAATGAAGGCACTGGGCATTTACTGCAGCCGTTACAGAATAAGAAACAAGTCGGAATTCTTAAGAGAGACAGTGATGAAATATATCCTGAAAAGGTTTGAAGAAGAACATCCTACATTATGGGAAGAATCCGAACCCACGCTTTTCAACCGGAATGTACCCTGAAAAACTGTATATCGAAATAACAAAAAGGAGTCCCTGGATCGTCCTTGAAGAGGGCCGTGTTTTCATTATGGGAAGATCTTTAGTCGAGAATCCGGGACGTTTTTTTGATCCGGTTCACAGTTGGATTGCCGGGTATGCGAAAAACTGGAAAGGCAAGACGAAAATAGAACTGGGATTCGAATATATCAATACCGGATCAATAAAATGGCTTTATCTGATTATCAGGGAATTATCCGAGATGTGTAATATGCCGGAAAACATCATTATCACATGGTATTATGAAAAGGGAGATGAAGACATGAAAGAACTTGGTAATATCATCAAGTCGCTTTTAGCGTGTTCTTTTTCCATTGTCAGGGTAAATAATATGAATGAGGAATATTACACGGATCTGCTCTCACAAACTTCCTGATATATATCTTCCCGGACAGGCTCAGCATAGCCGGACTGTCACAATCAAAAAATTTTATAATTTTGCAGCGTCAAAAGAGAGGTTACTGACCCATGGTGTAATTGGCAACACGTCTGATTTTGGTTCAGAAGAGTCCTGGTTCGAGCCCAGGTGGGTCAACAAAAAAGCCGCATCTCGCGGCTTTTTTGTTGGCTTAGGGCACAGGGCGAAAGGCTGAGGGCATGGACCATTTGTGATGGGATTTAATAATAAAAATCCCGTATGACTTAGATATTATTTCATTGGAACATTATCTTGTGATAGTAGTAGCGTTGCATGCAACGCTACTACATGTTATAAAAACACACCATGTGTAATATAATGATAATAAATAACATATAAGGAATCTACGTATTAAAATCAGTATTTTAATACGTAGATAAAAAATCAATCAATATTATCATTATTTATATTCAGAATACACAGAGGAGATCCCTCGTTTTGTCCCGATAAATCGGGACTTCACTTGGGATGACAGTTGTATTTTATTTTAAGCGCACAAATTTCTCAGTAACATATCCTTTTCCAAGTTGCCAGCTGTCAACGGTATCCATATTGAAACGATGGATCAACGTATCGTTTCTTATTTCATCCAGAGCTTTGAACCTCTTGCCAATGAGTGATTTAATATCATGATAAATAATGAATTCTTCATACTTGTTACCATCCAGGGTATATGTTCCTGCCCCATATTCATCAAGTGTCAACGAATCATTAGTAACATGACCGACAAAAGTGAAATATTTCTTTGAGAAAGTCTTGATCATACCATTTTCAACCATAGCCCGAAAACTTGTATCAGTGAATTGAACAGAACCCACAGAAACACATCGCCATGTACCTTCAAGGGGTGATTTTTCATTTTTAGTACAGCCTGCAATTAATATAATGATAAAGACAGTGAGTGAGAATGATTTTTTCATAATCCCAAGATTCCAAATATCTGCAATAAGGAACAGGTTTTTGTAATAATTAACTTTTTTCATGGTATACCTCCATAAGTTCAATAATATTAAAATACTCTTTGTTAAATATTTTGAAGTATATTTTTGAAGGAATGTATTTATATGAAGTGAATAATTTCTTAATATTCCTATGCTGTGAAGCATGAGCCAACAGAACTGCCTTCTTTTTACTGGCATAAGGATAAATATCAATCTGAACATCAGGTATTGGCATTCCATCACATTGGTATTTTGATTTACCTTCTGCATATGTATCTGCATTGCTCATCATCCTTTCAGCTTGTGACGGAGGCATAACTCCCTGATAGATTTTCTTTACTGAAAATCCGGTTGAGTCATAATGTGAACGGCAATAATCTTCAACAATCTTACCTACTACAACATGTTCAGGATGTCCATATAATCCAATCACATTGTCTAACATGAAAATCACGCTCGGATTGGTTTCATTTATTACATCACCAATAAAAATACGGATAGAATCAATATTGAAGTTTTCAGCAAATTGTTCATATGGAACAGGCATCCATGGTTTTTCTACTGTATCAAGCCTGTTCCGGACCTCCAGGTCAATTAAATAAATATTTTGTAAACCCTGAATGCTGGCTACATTTGCCATTTCTACTTTTCTGATGGGATTATCTTCAGGTCTCCAGTGATAAGTATAAAAGCACAAAAAGCTTACTTCCCAGCCCTCTTCAGCAAGCTTTGATGTAGTTCCTGCAAACTGGGTAGCATCATCATCATGAGCAACAATTACTAATGCCTTTTTATTCTGCTCGTTATTTAAATAAGTATCATAAGGATAGTCCTCTATAGGAGCTATTTTCTTTAAACTGAGAATATGTAAGATTATCGCAGTCAAACATATTGCAATAATTGATAATATTGTAATTAGTATCTTCCTCATTTTAAGTAGGCGTTTATTTATCTGCAAGTTACGAAGATGAAATGTTGAAGTCAATCTTATTTCAGAAGATCATTGAAATAACCAATTATCTTTTCAAAAAGGTGAACTCTTGTTTTTCCGGTCATATTATGACCTGAGCCCGGGTAGACAAAATAATCAACCTGCCTGCCCTGTTTAATACATTCATCGAGGAACCCGAGACTATTCTGCCAGACAACAACAGGATCACTGGTGCCGTGTATTATTAAAAGCCTGCCGTTGAGGTTGCCTGCATAATTCAGCAGGGATGACTTTTTATATCCTTCAGGGTTTTCCATCGGCGTATCCATATAACGTTCTCCATACATCACCTCGTACCATTTCCAGTCAATGACAGGTCCACCGGCACATGCAACTTTAAAGACACCCGGATGGCGAAGCATCAGCGAAACAGTCATAAACCCTCCATAACTCCACCCATCGACACCTATCCGGGCTGTATCCACGTAATCAAGCGTCTTAAGATATTGTATTCCGGCCATCTGGTCCTCCATCTCTTTCTCACCAGCCTGCCGGTGGATAATACTCTCGAACTCAAATCCCCTGTTGGCAGAGCCGCGATTGTCAAGAGTAAATACCAGATAACCCTGCCGGGCAAGGTAATTAAGGAAGAATCCTGCTCCCCCCGTCCACGATCTGTTTATCATCTGGGCATGAGGCCCGCCATAGACATACACTATCACAGGAAATTTCTTTGCAGGATCAAAGTCAACAGGCTTTATGAGACGGCAGTAAAGGTCTGTAACACCGTCCGTCGATCTTATTTTGAAAATCGACATTTCACCGGTTTTATAGTCCTTGTATGGATTGGCATCCTCATTCAGGACAGATATTTTATTACCCTTATTGTCGAGCAGGTAGTATGCGCGGGCCATACTGATCCCACTGTAGACATCAATAAAATAATCCATGTCTGCCGAAGCATTTACCCTATGTATACCCTCCCCGGCAGTTATACGTTCTGTTCTGCCCGTTTTGATATCAGTCCTGTAAAAATGTCTTTCAAGAGGACTCTCCATGGTCGATTCATAGTAAAGCGCATTCCCCTTCGAATCATACCTCACAAGGTTGATCACCTCCCAGTCGCCATGCGTGGCCTGCTTTATAAGAGTCCCCTCAGTATCGTAAAGATACAGGTGGTTCCAACCGTCGCGACGACTTTGCCAGATAAATTTTGCCTGGTCTTTCGCTGTAAAATATAATCCGTGCATCGGTTCAACATAACGGTCATTTCTCTCTTCAAACAGGGTCTTTACAAGTTTCCCTGTGGCTGTCTCGTATTTGTTAACCTCCAGGTGATCTTGTCCCCGGTTAAGGATGCCGGCATAGATGTATTTACCTTCCGGACCCCACGTGACGGAAGTAATATACTGGTTCTCAGGACCATCAGTCTGGAGGTAAACGATCTCGTTAAGATTGAGGTTGAAAATTCCCAGCTTTACTTTTTGGCTTTTCATACCTGCCATGGGGTATTTCATAGGTGCTGCAACAGCTATACGTCCTGTAAGATCCACCTGCGGATAATCGGCAACCTCGGTCTGATCGATCCTGTAAAAGGCAAGCAGGTTGCCGTCAGGCGACCAGTAAAGACCGGCATCTATTCCGAATTCATTCCTGGAGGGAACCTGGCCATATACTATCTCTTCATTCTTTTCATCAGTCGCCCGGATCGTTTTCCCGTCAACAGCAATAAAAAGATTGTTTTTCATGGTATAGGCCACATGCAGGGTTTTTGTATCAATTGTTACATTTTCACCATCCCTGTCATATTCAGTGGCTTTTATTAATGTGTTGTCAGTGAGATCATAAAGATAAACCGCTGCCTCTGACGGAAAATAAAAACTTGCATTATCAACCCATGTAACTGAAGGAAACCGATTAAAATCATCTGCCTTTATCTCTTTCATTTTCTCATTAAGAGAGGAAAGTTTAAGAAGTGTATCAGCAATTGAAGGATCAGCGGCATTTTTCTGCACCAGGCAATTATCCTCTATCCAGGTAAAGGAATGGGTATTCCCCCGCCAGGTAAGGTTGGAAATGCTTTCAGGCAGCAGATCCCTGTTAAGGAAATCGTCGGCGGTAAAAAGTTTATTCTGAGCCGGAGAAAATTGTGTTGCGACGAAGAGCAGCAGAAGAGTAAAAATAAATGATCTATTTTTCATTTGAGGACAGTTTAAATTTTAATATCAAGATGGAAATTTTTAAAGATATAAAAAACCAATTAGTATTATCGGATACATTATTCAGCTCCTTCAGAGCTGTAGGTGGAGCAGCGTCATGTGTCCCCCGGCTTGTGCCGGGGGTTAATCATGTTGAGCTCCTGCGGAGCTGGGGATGATGGCTGAAGTCCTGAAAGGACTTTATTTGAATGACCCCCGGTGTTAACCGGGGGGTACAGGGCTACCATATATGATAAAGCCCTGAAAGGGCTTAATTTGATAATAACGGCAATTTTCTTATATTTATACTTTCTCGCTGTATTATTAACTCAATTATTTTAATCATGTCAAGTTACCGCCAACTGCTGTATCACCTTGTCTTCAGGACAAAGTACGGCCTTCCTGCAATAAAGCAGGATAATGTAGACCAGCTTTATGCATATATTTCCGGCATAATTAAAAACAAAAACTGTCACATGTATCGTATAAACGGTGTTGAGAATCATCTGCATATTCTTACTGATATTCATCCGTCAATAGCACTGGCTGATTTTATGAGGGATATCAAAGTATCAACTTCTATGTGGATGAAAGAGAGTGGATTATTCCCAACCTTTAACGGATGGGCTGAGGGGTATGGTGCGTTTACTTATTCTTATATGGATTTGGGGCGGCTTGTTGAATATGTTAAGAACCAGAAAGAGCATCATAAGAAAAGGACTTTTGAGGAGGAGTACAGGATGTTGTTGATGGAGTTTGGGATTAAGATTGATGAGAGGTATTTTCCTTAGTATCTTATTCAGCTCCTTCAGAGTTGTAGGTGGAGCAGCGTCATGTGGTCCCCCGGCTTGTGCCGGGGGTTAATCATGTTGAGCTCCTGCGGAGCTGTAGGTGGAGCAGCGTCATGTGTCCCCCGGCTTGCGCCGGGGGTTAGTCATGTTGAGCTCCTGCGGAGCTGTAGGTGATGGCTGGGTTGTGTGGTCCCCCGGCTTGTGCCGGGGGTTAATCATGTTGAGCTCCTGCGGAGCTGTAGGTGGAGCAGCGTCATGTGTCCCCCGGCTTGCGCCGGGGGTTAATCATGTTCAGCTCCTGCGGAGCTGTAGGTGAT
>CAZHRV010000023.1:0-2746 GCA_964535035.1 uncultured Rikenellaceae bacterium | reverse complement strand
TTTGTAAACCAGTGTTTCCTGATTATCCCTATTTTAATTATCCAGATTAAAAATTTGGTAACCAGAAAGATCAGTAAAGCGGCCAGCAGAGTATAGACCTTCAGCTCATATTCCCCTATACGGAAAATCACAAATTCCAGTTTTCTGTTTAATATTTCCATTATGTAAATTATTTAATAAATAGTAAATGCTATTGAAATTCAGATATTTATTTGCCGAATTTCAATATCAAGGTACTTAAAAATTCTATAAATATAATGAAGGAAAAATATCTACGCACTAATATACGAACATACGAACATACGAACGCACGAACTGTTGTGCCGTCGTATAGTTATATCGTCATATTATATGACCGGTTTTATTTATTCTTCTAAATTCTGAGTGATTAGTTCTTCCCCGGTCATCTTGAATTTCCAGGGTTCTTCAGGCTGGGCAAGGTAAACCATATCACCGGGCTCAAGCCCCTCTTTGACAATTACATTTTTATCGTTCATCTCACCGAGGAGAACAACCTGCTTGTCGCCTTTCCTGGTATATACATAAGCAATGCTGTCGGATCCTGTTCTGACACATTCGGCAGGAACGTAAACGACATCATTTATAGTATTGATTATGATCTTGTTCCATGTAGTCATTGAAGGCCTGAGCGAATTATCAGAACCATCCACCTTAATCAGAACCTCGAACATTTTTGCATCCGAATTAGGCAGCACTTCGCCTATATTTGCAACACTGGTAACGGTGCCCGTAAATGATTTGTCGGGCAGTGCATCTATGCTGATGATTACTTTCTGTCCTTCCTTTACCTTGCTTATTTCGATCTCGCTGACATAGGTCTGTGAAATCATTGAGGAAAGATCAGGGAGGGTAGCTACGACTCTGTCGAATGCATTAACTGATGATCCTGTTTTTCTTTTGGTCCCGTTCCAGTCCTCCTTGTAAATGACTATGCCGGAAGAGGGTGCTCTTATTGTAAACTGTGTCAGGAACTTCTGGAGGACATCCACCATCTCAGTACCATCGGCATAAGCCTTTTTCTGCTGATTAATATCTGCCAGAGCCTGAGCCTTTCTCAGAGTATAGATCTTCTTTTTCTGTTCAAGGTTACGCTCTGCCTTATTCAGACTGATTTCAGCCTGACGTATTGTTGCAGGAGGTTCATATTTTGATTCAGCAAGAGTGATTTCTGCCTCCTCAACGACATATTGCTGATTTTTAATTTCATCCCTCAGGTCAGTCAGAGTCACTGCGGTATCAAGGATTTTCATCTCCAGGTTTGCCTTATATGTAGTAAGGTTCTCAAGTTCATCCTTCAGTGTGTTGTCATATTCTGTCCTGTCAAGCTGGGCAATGTAGTCGCCTTTTTCCACCATTGTACCTTCAGATATAATATCCTGGATTTCGAAATCCCTGGCGTGCATTCTCCCGGAACCACCTGGTCCTCCTCCACGCTGCTGTTGATTTCCCATATCTATTTCTGGACCTTTAATGTCAACCGAATTTTCAGCGAGCAGCTCACCGGAATTAGCTACTGCTATTTCAAAAAGACCTCTCTTTGCTTCTGCATATAGATTCTGGCTCTTATCCTTTGAGATAACTTTGTTGAAGATAATCAGTGCCAGTGTTATTGCTGTGAAAACAATAATTGTGATAATAATAGTACGTTTCATGTGTGAATAATTTTGTTTTTAAAGGTCACATGGAACCCACATGTTGAGAAATACTGTCATTTTTATTAGGGTTTGAAAAACATGTGGGTTTCATAAATAATTGTCCCCTTATTTATTTTAATAGACAAATTTACGATCAATTTATTCCATATTGACCATCTGAGATATAAAAAATAAAATATGCAGTGATTTTCAATATAAAAGATCCTCGCGGACACCTTGAAAGACATTGCATTTTAGGAAGATCAGTTATCAGAAAGGGATAAGTTTATCATTAATGTTATCTTTGTACAAATACCAAATGTTAAATATATGGAATACAATCAATTTGGCAGTACCAGCAAACCACCGGAATGGAACCAGATCATGCCATGGTTAAAGTATATCATTTCCGGGTTACTACTGATTATACTCCTCTTGATGACATTCTTCCAGGTGAGGCCTGAAGAGGTAGGCGTTATAACACGTTTCGGCAAATATATCAGGCAGGAAGAGTCGGGACTTCACCTGAAGTTACCCATCCTTGAGAGAGTGTATAAGGTAGCAGTGGAAAGACAGAATAAAGAAGAGTTTGGTTTTCGTACCACAAGCAGCGGGATTCAATCACAGTCGCAGTATACAAAAGTGGGTACTGCAGATGAATCGCTGATGCTTACCGGGGACCTCAACCTTGCTGATGTGGAATGGGTTGTCCAGTACCGTATCAGTGATGCATACAAGTACCTTTTTAAGGTAAGGGAGCCGGTAAATACCATGCGTGATATTACAGAAGCATGCGTAAGGCAAATTGTCGGCGACAGGACTGTAAATGAAGTACTTACGGTTGGAAGAATTGAAATAGCAACAAGTGTTCTGGCAGAGATCCAGAGATTATGTACAGAATACTCTCTGGGCATCAGGATAGAACAGGTGGTACTTCAGGATGTTAATCCTCCCGACCAGGTTAAGGATGCCTTCAATGCCGTAAATCAGGCACAGCAGGAAAAGGAGACCCTGTTAAACCAGGCCAGGTCGGAATATAACAAAATCATACCACGAGCCACAGGAGAAGCGGAAGAGACAATCCAGAAAGC
>CAZHRV010000022.1:0-3789 GCA_964535035.1 uncultured Rikenellaceae bacterium | reverse complement strand
TATTTCTTTGAAAATTCCTCAGCAATGGCATAACTTTCCTCAACCCGGGAACGGGTTTCAAGATAATCGTGAAAAGAAATTACATCGACCAAATCAGCTGTATTTCCACAAAATTTAGGTAGCCAGTGGCCTACTGTAACAGCATTTACCGGGTCAATTTTTTTTACGTATTTAATAAAGTGACGAAGAAAACCTGTAATTTCATCATTGCGTTTCTCCTGTTCTTCCTGTGAAGCCTTCCTGTAGTAATCATTACAATTGGGTTCATTCACAATATCCCACATTAAAAGGCCTTCTTCATTTTTTAAAGCATTGACCATTGCAGTTACATATTTTTCACCAGCTTCTATTGCCTCCTTTTCTAAAAGTTGAGGAAAGCTGCCGTTAAACAAAATGGGCATAACAGTTACTCCATATTTATTACATGTACGGACATAATTAACTACTCTGTTAATATACTCTTCAGGATTACTCTCATAACCTCTTTGGCTAAGCCAGACACGAGTGCTGTTTAACTGAAGCCTGTTCATAAATTCCAAATCCCTCTCCAGGATTTCCTGGTTGGGACTTAAAGAGTGGCAAACTCCACGGATGAAACTGTAATCTTTCAGTGGTTCTTTCGCAGTTAACGAACCTGCTGACAGGTATATAATCCCCAGGAAAACAATTAATTTATTTTTCATTGTCATAAGGTTTTAGGTTTATAAAAATATGATGCAAGTTACAACGCAAAAAACCAAAGTCAATCTTTTTTCCCCACATAATTGGAAAAGCCGATGACTTTGACCATATTCTGCCGGAACAAATTGACCACCTAAAGCTGGAGTCATGTGCCTGTGTTTTAGCAAAATATGTTAAATGTTATCTGGCCGGCCAGATGTGGTCAGGGTGTCCGGCTTTTGCTCCTACGCCAAGGCTTCGGAGGATAAAAGGATTGAAGATTTCTTAGTAATTATTGTAGTATATAGTATTATGCTATCTCTAATGTTATTAATATTGTAAGAGGTTTTCATCAGAGCTGTTTAAAAACATCTTCCTTAATCTCGTAAAATCATGAAAGCCAGGCTGTTGCTGATTTGTTTTGTTTTCTTATTGTCCGCCTCATCCTGTTATGAAGTAAAATTTACTCATTCACAGGTAATGGATATGGCAATATTGGATAAGACAGAAGATGAAATACTTAATAATTTCGGAATACCTGCCGAAAGAGAAGCTGAAGGTTATTTTGAAGTATGGAGTTATTATGATTATAGACAAAAACCTATAAGTATTGAACTTCCATCATCTTCTGCCGGCAAAACAAATATCAGGGTAAATCCTTCATACGGTGTAGCAAACAGGACTGCTGATATTTATGAAGGAGGAGTTATATACCGGAGAGCCAATGATTACATAAAAGTAACTTTCCAGAATGGAAGAGCTATCCAGTGGAGTACCTCAGGAATTGATTATACAGTTGAAGAATTCAAACCTCCAAAGACTGTTTTAACAATCTTTGGAAGTGTAGCATTCAGTGCGTTACTGGTAATTCTACTTCTTTAACTGTATAAAATACAGTAGAGATTTTTTTTCACAATTTAATCTTATTCGCTATGAAGCATCTGAAGATTTTATTAATTCTTATTGTAAGCGCAACTATTGTAATGGCAGGTTGTTCTACATGGAGTAAAACCGCCAAAGGAGCTGTTATCGGAACAGCTGCGGGTGGCGCTGTTGGTGCTGCTATCGGACAGGCTGCGGGCAATCCGGCCCTTGGAGCAATTATTGGAGCTGCTGTTGGTGGTACTACCGGTACTATTATCGGCCATAATATGGACAAGCAGGCTGAAGAACTGAAAGAAGCGGTTCCCGATGCTACCGTTGAAAGAGTCGGAGAGGGAATCACTGTTGAATTCAGCAGTGCTGTTCTATTTGCAGTAAATAAATCGGACCTTTCAACAGAGGCCAGGGGAAATCTCGACAAGCTTGTAACCGTTTTGAATACATATCCCGATACAGATATAGAAGTCCAGGGACATACAGATGACACTGGTACAGAAGTATATAACCAGACATTATCTGAAAAACGTGCCACATCAGTATCAGGTTACCTTACAGAAAAGGGTATTGATGCCGCCAGGGTTACAACCAAAGGTTACGGTGAGCTGGCTCCCAAGTATGATAATACCACCGATGAGGGAAGAACCCGGAACCGGAGGGTGGAATTTTTGATAACCGCTAATGAGAAAATGATTGCTGATGCTGAAAAAGAAGCAGAAAAATAAAATCCTCTTAAATAAGCTATAGAATGCTGTATTTCAAAGCATAAGCCCAATAGGATTTTTCAATGAAGATTCGAAATAATAAGGCCGTTCTGATAAAAAGCCGGCCTTAATATTTTTCAAATTCCGTTTAAATAGCAGAACTGCCTCTTTCACCTGTACGTATCCTGATACATTCCTCAAGAGGTGTTATAAAAATTTTTCCGTCTCCCACATGACCTTCAATACCATTTGTTTTAGCTGATTTTAGTATTGTGTCAACAGTTATATCAACAAATGAGTCATTTACTGCAATTTCAATCTTGATTTTCGGAATCAGATCAGGTATAATCCGCTGTCCCCTGTACATTTCCTCTATTCTCTGCCGGCCGTGTCCCGAAACACAACTGACTGTAATTCTTGTTATTTCAGCAGCTATCAGTGCTTCACGTACTTTATCTAGCTGCACTTCACGTATTATTGCTGTAATAAGTTTCATGATCTTGTTTTTGCATGTTTATTAACTCGGATTAAGCATCCCATATCCTCTTTCACCATGGTATGATCTGTCAAGGCCTGCCATTTCTTCACTTTCTGATGATTTGAATTTAATAATCCTGTCGAGTGAGAAAATTATTAAAAAAGTCATTATAGCGGCAAATGAAATTGCTACTGCAACAGCCAGTATCTGTACACTAAGCTGGTTCCATATTGTCCATGTTCCACCTGCCAGAGAAGCCGCCTCCTCCATCCATGATTTACGTATAAAAAATACCAGGAATATAGCGCCGGCAATACCTCCTACTCCATGGATACCAAATGCATCAAGGCTGTCATCATAATTAAGCCTGTTTTTTAGCTGGATAGCCATATAGCACAGCAATGAAGCAATTATGCCAAGTATCATGGCTCCGTATGGCTGAACGACACCGGCAGCAGGTGTTACAGCTACAAGCCCTGCAAGTATCCCCGAAGCGAAGCCGAGTGCTGTGGCTTTACCCTGATGAATACTCTCAATTATTATCCATGTGAGAGCTGCTGCGGCTGCAGCAACCTGGGTTGCTGTCAAGGCTTGTGCAGTGCTCAGACCACTTGATACTGAACTTCCTGCATTAAATCCAAACCAGCCTACCCATAAAAGGCCTGCTCCCAACATTGTAATAACAAGGTTATTGGGACGGATTACCTGGTATGGATAACCACGGCGTGAACCAAGGTACAAAGCAGCAACAAGTCCGCTCACACCTGCCGATATATGAACAACCGTGCCGCCGGCAAAATCAATTGCACCTTTTGCTCCTATATTGAAGAGAAATCCATCAGATGCCCATACCCAATGACATAATGGATTATAAACCAGCAGACTCCATAATGCGATAAAAATACAGTATGCTTTGAATGACACTCTTTCAGCAAATGCTCCGGCAATAAGAGCCGGTGTGATAATCGCAAACTTCCCCTGGAACATTGAGAAAACATATTCGGGAATGCCTGCATCCAGGATATTTGTATCAATCCCTTTCAGAAAAAAATAATCATTATTCCAGCC
>CAZHRV010000021.1:0-20792 GCA_964535035.1 uncultured Rikenellaceae bacterium | reverse complement strand
GCTGCATTAAGGTCAAAGCTGAAGGCATTTTTTATCCCGACTTTATCAGATATTATGTTGGCTGTTGCAGGAAAAGCCATATCGGGAGTAACTGTGGCACAGATTAAAAGTTCAATATCATCAGGAGATGTATTTGTCTTTCCCAGCAGTCCCTTAACAGCCATCTCACCCAGGTCGGAGGTTCCCAGTCCCTCTCCCTTTAAAATACGTCTTTCCCTGATCCCGACCCGTTGCATTATCCATTCGTCGGAAGTATCGACCATTTTTGCAAGTTCGTGGTTTGTTAGCTTGTATTCAGGAACCCAGGCATGAATTCCTGTGATGGCTGCACGAATTTTTTCCATAACTAAATAGCTTCTTTAATCTTCTGAGCCAGATTCACATGAACAACAGCCATGGTTTGAAGTATCATGTTCATAATAGCTTTTCTCTTTGAAATCCCATGACCTATAACAACGTTGGCATTGATACCCACAATTGGTGTTCCGCCAATATTTTCAAAATCAAGAGAGTCGAAATAAGAATCTTGTAGATTTCTTGACTTGTAAATATGATGAAATGCTTCTGTCTGCTTAAGTATGACATTCCCTACAAATCCGTCACATACTATTACATCTGACATTGTTTCCACAAAAAGGTCGCTGGCTTCAATATTTCCTTTGAAGTTGATGCCCGGATGATCTTTCATCAGCTCATAAGCGGCTTTAACAGAGGGCGTTCCTTTTGATTCTTCAGTCCCTATATTAAGCAGTTTGACGACCGGGTTTTCAATTTCCAGCACATGTTTTGCAAAAAGGCTTCCAAGGATGCCATATTGTAATAATACATCCGGTTTACTGTCAGGATTGAGTCCGACATCAAGTATTACTGAATTACGGTTATCTTCTGACGGCACAATTGTAGCAAGGGCAGGTCTCAAAACTCCGGGGATCACATTCACCGTATAGCTTGCGCCCACCAGCATGGCACCCGTATTGCCGGCGCTGCAGAAGCCATTGATTTCACCTTTTTGCAGCATCCGGTATCCGACAGCAATGCTTGAATCCTGTTTTTGAGCATAGGCCTTGGCAGGGATATCTCCCATCTCTATTACCTGTGTGGTATGAACGATAGTGAAATGAGAAGGATCTGTTTCCAGGTCTTTCAGTTTCCCGAGTATTGAGTCTTGATCTCCTATCAGTACCAGCTGGTCATCAACAGATACATGGGGTAAGGAATCAACAGCGCCTTCAATGATCGCTTCAGGTGCAAAATCACCACCCATTACATCTATGCCGATTCTCATTGTGATTTTGATTAGTTACAAAGTATCATGCAGTCGTTTTTTTCTCAACAGCAGGCTTGCCTCTGTAAAAACCACACTCGGGACATACTCTATGGTATTTCACTGATGCCCCGCAATTTGAACAAACTGCCACTGTCGGAGCAGTAGCTTTGTAATGCGTTCTGCGTTTATCTCTCCTCGTTTTTGAGTGTTTACGTTTAGGATTTGGCATGTTTTCAGTCTTAATTAATGTTCAATAATTTTTTTTAATTCATCCCAGCGAGGATCTTTTCCATTTGCATCACCTGCAATATGCTCCTGTAGTTTCTCCAGCATGCCGGGGTCACAGGTGCTGTTTCCATCATCATCATCAGGATGAATTCTTTTTATCGGCAATGCAAGGAGAATATATTCAAATAAATACTGCTTCAGATCCAGGTCCTGCTCTTCAGCAGGTATTGTAATAATGTCCGGATCATCTTCATCACGGACCTTCCCCAATTTAACCAGAAGCCTGTTTGTGCAGTCAACAGGCAGTGAAAATATCCCCAGACACCTGTCGCAAGAAATGCTGACCACGCCCTGTATCTTTATGACAAGATCGATATGGGAGGTTCTTTTATCCACATCAACGACTGCAGTAAGCTTCCCCTCTTTTATTTCCGATTCCTCAAACTGTTCAAAAAACTCTTTGTTGATCTCAAAATCAAAATAGTTCTGTCCCTCTTTTAACCCGCTGACAGGTATGGTATAAATACCGGACATCCTTTTAATTTTTGGTTTGCAAAAATATGAAAGCTTATTCAATTAAAAAAATTATATACAAAAAACTACCCCTGAACAGGTAATTCTGTTAACAATGAAAAAGATACTTCACTCCGCTTCATTCCGTTCAGAACAGGCAGGTTGCCGATAAAAATACGCAATTCACCGATTTTCATTTAACATTGAACAAGACAAGTATTATTTTTAAATCAAATTAAAATTATTCGGGACATGAAACATAGAAATCATTATTTAAGGAGAGACAGCGAACATCATCCGCAAGTTAGTATCGGCCTTTTTTTTATTATCCTGGGGCTTGCTCTGCTTGTTGCAATCAATGATATGCTGCATCTTGGTGGTATAAAGGAATACTTTACTTGGGAAACAGCAATGATATTTGTCGGAATTCTTCTTCTGGTTAATCTTCATTTTATACCGGGACTGCTCCTTATGGCCGGGGGAGCCTGGTTTATGATAGATAATTTTTATGGTGAAATTCCTGCTTTGATAAAAACTGTTTATTGGCCGGCGGTAATTATTTTGACTGGTCTTTCATTCATAATTTCCTCATTTTTTAAGAGAAAATGGCGTAGTAATTAATTCAGAAACATATAAATTTACAGACATGGAAACAATTAATGATTATAGTGATGATGGACGTAAGCCATCAGGTCGTGAGAGCCATCGCCTTACAAACAACAGGGCTATAATAGGAGTAATACTGGTTCTTGCGGGATTGTTCCTGGTTATAAGAAATACAGGGTTCTTCCCCGATTTTATCGATCATGTTGTATTCAGCTGGCCGATGCTCCTTGTTGCTATCGGACTGGTGATGACACTCGGGGCTAGTGAAAAAACAGCAGGGATAATTATAATGGCTGTGGGAGGATTTTTCATGATACCTCTTCTTTTCAGGGAGACATTCCACATGTATAACATGTTCTGGCCTTCGATCTTTATAATTATCGGCGTCATATTTATTGTTACAAAGCGAAAGGGCTGGAATGCGGTTTCATCAAAGGGGATGGCAACAGATGATGTAATCGATTATGTATCAGTTTTCAGCGGAACCGAACGCCAGGTAATTTCACAGAATTTCAGGGGAGGCAAAATCTCTTCAGTCTTTGGAGGTATTGACCTTGATCTTACAAAAGCAAATCTGGCACCCGGCAGAAATGAACTTGAAATTGCTTGTGTATTTGGAGGATCAACAATCATTGTGCCCGAAAGCTGGTGGATTACCATTGAGGTAACTCCTGTCCTTGGCGGCTTTAGTGATTCCCGTAAACTATCCCCGGGAAGAGCTGTTGACACAACCAGTCAGCTGGTAATCAAAGGAGCCGTCGTGTTTGGCGGAGGAGAGATAAAAAGCTATTAACCTTCAGGATTAATGAAGCATCCTGTACTTGGCAACAGGGGACGTCTTTTAGCATGGTGGCTGGTCTGGCTTTTTATAGCGCTGGGCCAGGCGCTTTTATACTATTATGCCTATGGCAGTTTTGTGAATATCAGCATACCCGATGCCATTCTGTCGCTGCTGATATATTCCGGAATTGCATTGTCTCTATGGTATCCCTTCAGCTTCTTTAATAAAAACACGGTAAAGTCTCTTTCTCTTGTTCTCAATTTCATTATCACTGGCGTTATTTCTTTAACTTTCTGGATCCTGATCACAAAACTGGCATTGCAGCTAATACTGCCTGAACAAACAAGTATAGATGAATACTGGACTGCCACCTTCCCTTACAGGATAGGCACAGGTGTCTTTATTTACGGATTAATAATCCTCACCTATTACCTGTTTGTCAGCCTGACCAATCTGTCGGAGAAAAAAGCCAGGGAAGCGAGACTTGAAAGCCTGGTCAAAGAAACCGAGCTAAAAATGCTTCGATCACAAATCAATCCTCATTTCCTGTTCAACAGCCTCAACTCAATAAGCTCACTTACAGTTACCAACCCTGATAAAGCCCGGCTGATGGTAATAAAACTCTCGGATTTCATGCGCTATGCTCTTTCCGGAAAAGATGAACAGCCGGTCACCCTGCAGAGTGAACTCGAAAATATCCGCCTCTATCTTGATATCGAAAAGGTGAGATTCGGCGAGAGGCTTTTTATCGAAGAACAGATTGACCCCGGGTGCCTGAATGTTAAAATACCTGTTATGACACTTCAGCCTTTATATGAAAATGCAGTTAAACACGGGGTCTATGAAAGTATTGAAAAGGTAACAATAGCCACCTCTGTTTCTTCCTCAAATGAATATATTGAAATGGCCATAAGCAATAATTTCGATCCGGAAGTCATTTCAGCTAAAGGTACCGGAACAGGTCTTTCAAACGTATCTCGCCGCCTTGAATTATTATATGGCAATAAAGCCCTGTTGAAAACCGAAAAACAAAATTGTATATTTACGGCAAGATTATTTATACCGGTAAATCCTTAGATAAATAATTATAAATTATTCAGGCTTATATATCTTTATCCGCCAAAATCATTGTTGATCTGCGCGATATTAAGGAATCTAAGTAATAACACACGATTATTTAACATTTTGAGGAAAATGAAGAAAATCAAGACTGTAATAATCGAAGATGAGGCTCCTGCAAGAGAATTGTTAAAATATTATCTTAAAGATTTCAGTGAAATCGATATTATTGCTGAATGTGCTGACGGTTTTTCAGGCCTGAGGATAATCTCATTCTCAAAACCAGATCTTGTATTTCTCGATATCCAGATGCCACGGCTTACCGGTTTTGAATTAATTGAAGTGATGACTGAGAAACCGGCAATAATTTTCACTACAGCTTATGATCAGTTTGCCATTAAGGCTTTTGAGCTGAATGCTGTTGATTATCTATTAAAGCCATTTCCCAAAGAACGTCTTCATGACGCCGTAAAAAAAGCAATTGAAAAGATTGGCATATCTAAAGATGAAGAAAAGTCTGCCCGTAGTATTATTGAGAAATTTCCCAAATCCCAATCACCCTTAAACCGTATTGTAGTAAGAAAAGGGAATGCAATAAATCTTATACCGGTCAGCCAGCTCAAATATGTTGAGGCACAGGATGATTATGTAATGATTTACCATTCAGCAGGAAAGGCTCTGAAACAACAGACCATGAAATATTACGAGAAAAATCTTCCGCTAAAGGAATTTGTCAGAATACACCGCTCATATATCGTCAGTGTACAGGAGATCAACCGCATAGAACCTTACGGAAAAGACAATCATGTGGCGATCCTTAAATCAGGAGAAAAACTTCCCGTAAGTCGTTCCGGTTATAAACATCTTAAGGATGAGCTTAATTTCTGAATTGTATAGCTGCTGAATAACTTATATTAATCTTGGTATTACTTTGTGTCTTTGTGTCTTGGTGGCATTTTATTTCTTGCCACAAAGGCACTAAGGCACCAAGGTTCACAAAGTTGAAATAATTGAAGTTGTGTTTTATCCCGGTTATCTTTTCAGACGATTTTCTTTTTTATATCTCCTGACAAGTGTAATAAATGGACGATAGCGCCGGAATCTGAAAAGAGGAACGGGGTCATAACCATGGGTTCCGCCGGGCCGGCAGCGTAATATTCTGTTTGTACCCAGTAAAAATCCGGTAAAAGGTCCATGAATCCTCAACGCATCCAGCATGTACTGTGAACAGGAAGGAATGTGACGGCATGAAGGCCTCACAAAAGGGGAAATGGCATACCTGTAAAAATAAACAGGCAGCGAAAGAAATATTGAGAATATCCTGTTAAAAAGTATTATCATACTGCAAAGATAACAATTGACCATGTCAGGTTATCTTCCCTCCACCTCAAGCCATCGGGTTAACTTATGGATCAAAAAGACTATCAGCCAGAGACCGGCAGCCCCGGCAAGTGAATATATCCAGACCGGCGTGAAGAATAATTTTCCTGTGAGTATATAATTCCTGCACACATCAAGCATTGTAAATACTATAAATATATTCACAATACTGTTATACTCTCTCTTGAGAACATTTCTTACTGAGAAACTCAACTTTGGGGCAATATATTTGAATGTGAACGGAATGAATGCACATACTTTCTCTGACCATTTGTCATAGGCCTCACCGAATTTCCTTCGTAAAAACTGTTCTTCGGCAAACATTATTCTTTCATAATAGAGCCAGTAAATAAGAGCAAAAATCACGGCAAACCAGGCTGATTTCAAAAAAAGAACAGGTCCAAGCCACATCAGGAAGTTGCCAACATAAAGAGGATGCCTTACAACAGAGTAGAGACCGGTTATATTCAGTTCTTCGGCAATCTGGCCGGCAGCAGTATTCCGGCCCGAGGTATTCTTTGGTGCATATCCCACAGTAATTATCCTTATCAACTCTCCACAAAGGCTGATAGCGAGGAATATCATTTCATCGCGTAAATCAAATATCAATGCCTGCCTGTTTCCAAGATACATCATTATGACTCCGGCGACAACCAGAATGACGGGAAGCCATCCCCTGCGCTTAAAAAGCCAGTTGCCGCTGTTTTCAAATTCATGCACCAGTGCCATAGCAGGA
Source organism: uncultured Rikenellaceae bacterium (assembly GCA_964535035.1). Taxonomy (GTDB): domain Bacteria; phylum Bacteroidota; class Bacteroidia; order Bacteroidales; family VadinHA17; genus LD21. The sequence goes on along the minus strand of CAZHRV010000021.1, from coordinate 14,222 downwards.
ATTTTTTAGGTTACTGCGGCAAAAGTAGGAAAATTCTAGAAACTGTATTTAACCCTCAGGAATCCGAGGTTCATCCTGGTCTTTGATCCTCCCATCTCAGCGTCAAAATGCTGCCAGATAAGTGAAAAATCAACATTTTCAGCAATGGAATAGTCAAACGAGGGGCCCGCAAAATAACCTTTGAGATCAGGGAACCACATTGCTGACATGGTTATATTCACCAGAGGAGTAGCTGCCCACGTGAACTGCCCGAAAGCCGAGAATTCTGAAAAAGCAAGATCCTTAGCCGAAAGGTTTCCCGAGTAGAAACTTATGATATTATTCAGCTTAAGCGGATTATTGCAGTACATCGCCTGAACCTGTACCATTGAGTTCTTTTCAAAAATCTTGTCAAAACCTGCTGTAATAATTGCTGTCCCTGTGGTATCCTTAAAATTTTCAAGCGGACGAAACCACGAACCTTCACCCCTGAATGATATCGATCCTATTGAGCCCGACCATCCTGTACCTGCAACAATATCTGAGCTGTTTGAGTATCCCGCCAGGAACTGGATATCATAACCCCATTTACTGAACCTGTACAAACCTGCAGCTGTTACATCATCTTCGCTGTCGATTTTTGCTGCTATCTCAATGGCCGATGAAAAGGAAGGATAATACTGCAGTCTTACAGCATCGCTGCCCGGTCTTTCTATATAATCAAAATCGAAGAATGAATATGCGTTGAAAATGTCATTTGGATTCCATACAAAAGTCTGTCCCCAGTTTATCCTCTGACGGCCAATAATTGCCTGAAACTTATTGAAATTAAGATCGAGCCATAGCCGGTCAATTGTCGTATTCAGAAAAAATGAGCTTTCGTCGACAATATTCCATGACATGTCAATCCAGCCTTCATCAGTCGCGATCATATCAGAATAACCGTAATATGACCTGACCATGTCACCTGTAAAAAGCCGGTTTCTGAATTCAGCAGCCAGTGTTACGTTTTTATTGATATATCCTTTGAAGTTGAGCCTGTTGTGAAGGAGGTTCTCATAAAAGACCGGACCGGAAAGAGTATCAAACATTGCGCTCTGCATTGTGGTCAGGTAACCGTTCAGCTCAAAGGATTTTGGTTTTCCCTCCTGCGAAAAAAGAGAAGAAACGGTAATGGAAAAAACTGTTATAAATACTATTGTCCTTTTCATTCCTTACCTTCCGGGATCAATTACTTCATTTGTTCATCTGAGACTACTCTTCCATCCTCAAGTGTTATGACCCTGTGAGCCATTTTTACCACCCTCGGGTCATGCGTGGAAAAGATAAAGGTTATCTTTTCTTCATGGTTAAGTTTTTCCATTATTTCCAGCAGAGTTGTAGCTGATTTTGAATCAAGATTTGCAGTCGGTTCGTCTGCCAGTACAAACTTTGGTTTCGAAGCCAGGGCTCTGGCAACGGCGACTCTTTGCTGCTGTCCGCCTGATAGTTTTGCCGGCCTGCTTTCAGCCCTGTCGGCAAGACCAACCGCTTTAAGCAGTTCAAATGTACGCTCATCCCTTTCCTTTGAAGCTATCTTCTGGAGTGACATTATAAATTCAATATTCTCTTTGGCTGTAAGGACAGGTATCAGGTTATAGGCCTGGAAAACAAATCCTATATTCCTCATCCTGAAATCAATAAGAGCTGAGGATTTGAGTATTGAAAGATCCACTCCGTCAATTAGAATCTGACCTGAGGTGGGATAGTCAAGCCCTCCGAGAAGATTCAGAAGAGTTGTTTTACCTGATCCTGAAGGTCCCACAATTGCTGCAAATTCAGCTTCCTGGAAATCAAGCGTTACTCCGTTTACTGCATGTACCTTGACTTCGGTTGAATTATAGATTTTATTCAGATCTTTTATTTCTATGACTTTCATGACTCTGTGTGTTTTCTGGTTATTATTCAGTACGTATCGCTTCAATAGGATTTAGTTTTAATGCTTTTCTCGCAGGGTAAATCGCTGCGATTATACCTGTCAGCACAATAAGGATAGTTGTAGTAACAAAGAACTGGGCATCAATTGTCGGATAGAGATTCGCCGAATATCCCATAGCCTCCAGACCTTCTGAATATTTTACCAGATTAATCCCTGTTTTCGCTGTAACAGCAATTACAGCCTCACTTACTGCCATACCTGCAAAGCCACCCACAATTGAAAGGAATATTGATTCCAGCATTATCATTATAAATATTTTCCTGCGGTTCATCCCTATGGCCATAAGCATTCCAAGCTCGCGGGTCCTCTCAAGCACGGCCATAAGCATGGTATTCACAATTCCGAATGCCAGGGCTGCAAGAATTATTACCATGAAAACACTGTAGATTTGGCCCATAAAATCAGCCATCATTGCCAGGTCGGGCTGAATCTCTTTCCAGTTAAGCACCTCATAATCAGCCAGCTTTTGCCTTATTTCAGAAGTAGCCTTATCAGTAATATCATTATTCTCGAGCCTGGCTATAACCCTGTGAAAGGTACCATCTTTCATTCCTGTAAGCTGCCTCAGCTCATCAATAGGAACAAACAGCGATAACGATTCGAACATATCATTGTTTGTCCTGAATATGCCGCATACCTTAAATGCCGCTCCTGTCTGGCTATTGTTAATATCAAGAAATGAAAGAATGATTTTTGAACCCTCCCTGTATGACCAGGCTGCTTCCTTTATCTTCCATCCGTATTTCTGTATCTCATTGGGTTCCAGTATCTCTTCGTATGCTTTTACAAACTTTTTTTCTGAGGTAAATCGTTGTCCCTGAAGCGTTTCAACTTTCGAAACAGTTTCTGAAGTCATACCTTCTTCCCTCAACGATGTTATAGCTTCCGGGGTAATGATATACCTGATAATATTCAGTTCTTTAGCTAGTTTTTCCCCGATAAATACCGAGTTGAATTTAGTATCTGTTTCAAAATAGCTTCCCGTTCCGGGGATAAGCTTTTCGGATAATGTGAATATTTCTTTTTCTTTCCCAACGTCAATTCCCGTTATCTCGACACCTGTGCTTTTGGTGGCCGTGGAGGCAATGCCCCTGATAATGATCCTGCCGGTTATGTTTGTTACACCGGGAGTGGATTCAAGTGCAGAGACAACTTCCGGATAGTTGCCAATTATATTTTGAATATCCGCGCTGCTGCGAAAATCCTTATTATTCACCTGGATATGGGAAAGCTCTTCATTCACGGCAGCATCAAGTCTCTGCACAACCGAGCTGTTTATTGCGGCCATTGAGAAAATTCCGGCAAAAACGCCTATCGTTACAGCAGAGATAACGATCAGGCTTCTTGTTTTGTTTCTCCATACATTTTTCCAGGCTATAGCTGTAATCATCTTTTTTTGTTTTAAGCTCTCATTGCATTAATAACATTCATTCTGAAGATCTTGCGTGTACTGAATATAATTGCGATCATAAGAATAATCAATACAATCACAATCTGCCACAGGTAAAAAGTATCAGGCAGCATTGTGGGCATTACCGGTTCAAATCCATAGTCCTCATACATACGGGCATACTCTCCTGTAAACCTCAGAGGATGCATATTTCCGTAAAATACAATCGGCAGTGATGCGGCAACCCCCGCAGCAACGCCAAGAAAACCAATAAGAAGCATCTCCAGGGAAATAATCTTTGCCAGCTTTCTTTTCTGCATGCCAATAGAAACCAGCATTCCGAATTCTTTCTTTCTTTCAGCCATCATCATAAGAACTGTACCAAAGACTCCAAAAGCAATTACCAGATAAAGTACGGCTATCATTATCATACCGCTCCTGTTGTCTGCTTCCATCTGGTTAACCAGAAGTGCATTCAGTTCCTGCCATGTCTTAATAATCATTGGTTCAGAGACAATATCTTGCAGGCGGTTTTCGGTATGCAAAATATCATTATCGTCGTTGCTGTTAAGGCTTATTACTGCCGAAGTTGCCATACCGGGAGCTGCATAAAGTTCCCTTGCAGTTTCAATCGGAATATAAACGATAACATTATCTATATCCGGTGTAGGCAGCTTGATAATTCCCTTAACCATATATTTACCTGCTGCTGTTGTTCCATGATAACCCTGGCCCATCAGAACAATAGTATCTCCTACACCGGCTTTGAGATATTCTGAAAGGCCGTCACCAATTACAACATCTCCTGATTCCGTACCTGTCAGAAAAGAATTGCTGAAAGAAGCATGTTTACGGAATAGCGGCAGAACCGATGCAGTATCTTCTTCACTTATACCCAGATCAAGTAAAAGGCGTGCCTCGCTGGAATAAGCTTCATTGGCGAAAATATCCAAAAGCTTTTTCGTACGGTCCGGTAATGAATCATTTTTTAATGCTTCAATCGTTTCGGATGTCAGTTTGTATTTGACCAGTTTATTGCTGATATTCAGGACTTTATTTTCACCTTCCGGATCAATTCCCAGAACTATAACCCCCTGCGTATGACTGCCTGAAGCTGCCAGTGCAAAAGATTCAAGTCTTGGTACAACATCATTTACATTAGGATCTTGCTTTATCTGATCAATGAGACTCTGATCGATTTCAAAGCTGTTATCAAGATTCGGATCATCAAAATAATCTATATGCTGCAGCTGTAAATACCCGCTATATGATTCAATGACGTTTTTGAACATCCTGTCATATGCTCCAAGCTGGAATGAACGCATAACAAGTGCAAAAAATACTGCAAAAAATACCGAGGCAGCAGTAATCAGAGTTCTTCTCCTGTTTCGCCAGAGGTTCTTCCATGCCAGCTGATAATCTTTCATCTGTACGGTTTTTTTATTCTAAAACAACCTATCTGATAGTTTTCATATTCTGCTGTGAGAAGAAACTATCTTCCAGTTTTATATTGAACTTCATTTCAAGAATCCTCAGGACTGTTTTTTGTCCCTCAGCATCTGCAGGTACCAGCTCAAGATATGCAGGAAGCAGCCTCCCGTCCATAATCTTGAGATCGGAAGCAGTTTCAGACCTCACAAGGTACCCGTCTTCATCATACAGCTCAGCCTTAAATGTTATAAATTCTTTTTTGCCCACCCACCAGATCTGGGATCCCCAGAGAATGTCTGCATCTTCCTTTGCCAACAGCTTGATCTTATAGCAGGGATTACCGTCAATTGTCTCTTCTCCTTCCAGGGTATGAATGTAATCATCAACTACCGAGGATTCCCTGAGAATATCATCATTTGTATAGTCAGAACCCATCCATCCCTGTGACATCATTGAAGGGGGCAGCTTTATCAGCCTGTTTATCGTCGGATTCCAGCTCCACATTTCATTTTTGCGTTTCAGGAATGTCTGGCCTTTTTCCCGTGCCGGTGCAGTGATGAGAGTCAATGCATAATCATCCTCTTTTGCCCATGATTTGAATTCGACTGTCCTTTCCCATGTCGGTCTTACAATGGTCATTGACATAACGCTGTAGCCAGTCATTTCACCCTTGAATTTTTCGTCAGCTTTCCTGACAATTTCAGTCGCGGACAACGGCTGAGCTGACATTATTGATCCATTTCCGAATATAAATGCTAAAAACAAACACGAAATAGAATTAATTCTCATGATAAACTTATTTATAAAGTTCTATAATTCTGTTTATTGTTTTATTGTAATAATTATCATCAACTTCATCCTGGTATACAGTAGCCAGGCCAAAGCCCTCAATGGTATAAAGGAACATATTCATATCAAGTACAGGATCATAACCAGCCGGCATTCTTTCTTTTTTCCTGACAAAATAATCATTTAATATTTCTGTCATCATGATCAGAAATGTACTGTTTCGGCCAGGATAATGCGTTTGTTTTGAACCGGCATGACCTATATGTGAATGCAGGAACATTTCCCGGACATCTTTCTGCATTAAAAACTGGTAAAACAATCGCCAGAATGATAATTTCTCCCTCAAAATAAGAAACAGCTTCCGGATAAAAAGTTCAAATTCCTCTTCTGTAAGATATCCATCCCTGTCAGGATCGAAATACTTTGAAATCTCCCCGGTAGATCTGTTGATGATTTCCGACAACAACTCTTCTTTACTTGCAAAATAGTTATACATCAGGCCTTTTGATATTCCTGCATGCTTTGCTATTTGGCTTATTGTAGTATTATGATAACCATCTGTGGCAAAATGCTTCAGGGCAACGTCCATTATAAGGGTTTTCTTTTCTTCCCTGATCTCTTCATACTGTCGTGGCGTCCTCGGTGACATTTTTTTGACTGAACGTTCATTCAACAATAAATTCCAATAAAAACCGTTTTTGATTGAACGGTCAGTCAAAGATAAATCATTATTTATATTAATTCCAAATTTTTTTCGTGTTTTTTTCATATGAATCTACAAAATGTGATTTCTCCCCTGCAAAAAGCACGACTTGTTATATATCCTGAATAGTCCCGTCATTCCGGGTCCCGTCCCGAGTACTCGGGATCGGGACGAGGAATCTCTGCCTAAAATATTATTAATTCACGATACTCGTTTTAATAATTAAGAAAAGATTTTCTATCTTTATCAGTTGTACTTAAAATAAATATGTAATGGCAAGTCTCAAGTTTCTTCTGGGATTGATCCCCTCAACTGTTAAAATTGAACAGGCTGAACAGGATCTCATAGCTGAATTTAAAAAGCTAAATGCTTTTTCCGGTTCCGAAACCCTTAAAAAATTTACAGAGTTGAAAGAGCTGGTCACCTCTTCCGACTTTATCGGAAAAAAGAAAGAGATAGAATCACTCAGCTTCAAGAATTCTGAGGAATATACAAAAGAAAAAGAGTTTCTTTCTCTTCAGAAAGCAAAAGATCTTAAACTATATTTCAGGACTTTGGCGGGTTCAGCACTTAAGAAATTTCAGGAGCTTGACGGCTCTGCAAAGATCACAGGATATGAATCACTGGAGAAGCTGGCAGAATCTACTGAATTCAGGGAAAAGATGAAAACAAAAGAATTCAAGGGATCGGATGATGAAAAAGAGCTGCAGGAATACAGGCGCCTTAAAGCTAATCCTGAGATCAAAGAGTACTATTCATTTAAGAAATCAAAAGAATATGCCAATTTTCTGAATACTGACGGATCAACAAAGCTTGCAAGGTATAATGAGCTAAAAGATTCTGTGGCATCCGATGAATTCAAGGATAAAAAAGCATATCTCCTCGACAAAAAAAGATTTGAAAAAACTGAAATGTTCAAAGAATTGCAGGAGTATGATAAACTGGCAAAGGATGAAGATATACTCTGGTATTTCAAGGTAAAGGATTCAAATAAATTTGATGTACTGAAAAACAGGGAACTTATTTTCAGTGATGAATTTGAAGGGGAAAAACTTGATGTAAACAAATGGCTTACAAATTATTACTGGGGCGATAAACTGCTTAAAGACAATTATACAGTAGGCAATGACCTCCATGCATACACTGAAAATGAAAACTTTGAAGTGAGTAACAGTCTTCTTAAGATCATTACCAGGCCTCAGAAAAAAGAGGGTAAGGTGTGGAGCGCTAATGGTTTTAAAACAAAGGAATTTGACTTTACCTCAGGAATAATAAATACCGGTAAGAGCTTCCGGCAGAAATATGGCACGATCTCTGCAAAGATCAAACTCGGAAATCCGGCTGCAAAAAGCGCATTCTGGATGCTTGCCGATAAAATAACACCTCACATTGACATTTGCCGCACTGCAAACGGGAAAGTGCAGTTTGATTACTATGCTGCAGTTGAAAAAAAGGTAAAGAGCTCAGTCGGATCAAAATATGCCAAAGATTTTTTTATTTATACCCTGGAATGGACTCCGGACAAGCTGGTCTGGAAAGTAAATGATATTGAGGCATTTGTACAGACAACAGATGTTCCGCAGGATCCGATGTATATCCTGTTTTCAGGAGGCCTTGACAAACCCGTCAGCAGTATAACTGCAATGGAGATTGACTGGGTGAGGGTGTATCAGCCGAAGGAATAACCGCCGTCCCGCCAGGCGGGACCGCCCCCTAAAGGGGGCATTATCAACAATTCATTGTATTCATTCCCCCTTTAGGGGGATGCCGCTTTAGCGGCAGGGGGTATTATACTGTAACATTTTACTGATAAATTCGTCTTTGCATTGTTAACCGGTTTATGACAGTAGAAGAATATAACAGATCTGTTGAGGAATTTGCCGATTCGGTGTACCGGTTCATCCGTGCAGATATAAAGGATGAAGACCGGACAAATGACATCGTCCAGGATAGTTATGAGAAGCTATGGATACATGTGACTGAAATAGAATATGCTGTCGTAAAATCATGGCTGTTCTCAACAGCTTACCATACCATGATTGATATTATCCGCAAGGAAAAGAGAATGACAATGGTTGAAGAATACATCGAATCAGATCTTTCATATGAATCACAATATACCGATCTGAACGAAATACTCCACTCTGCACTTGAACGTCTGCCGGAACAGCAGCGATCGGTGATCCTGCTGCGTGATTATGAAGGATACAGTTACAGAGAGATCGCTGATATAACAGGATTAACCGAACCACAGGTAAAAATCAACATTTATCGTGGAAGGGTCGCCATAAAGAATTATATAGGTAAAATTGAAACAGTTTTATAACCATGAAGCCTGGCAGATCAAATTATGAAATATGGCTTATTGACTGGCTCGACGGTAATCTCGACAGCGAACAGGCTGAAATGCTTATGGCCTTCCTTAATGAGAATCCCGACCTTAAAGAAGAGGCTGATTCACTGGCTGCTGCCCGGCTTTTACCGAAAAAGGATAAATCTTTCCGAAAAGACCAGCTTAAAAAAACCACGGCGGACCTTTCTTCCTCCCAGATTGAATATCTGTCAGTTGCTTACCTCGAAAATGATCTTTCTGCTTCTCAGGTTAAAGAACTTGAAGAGAATCTTTCTCAAAATTCAGAAAACAAAAAATTGTTTGATGAAATTCAGAGAATCAGGCTGAAGCCTCCTGCAATTGCCTGCAAACATAAGAACCTGTTAATGAAGGAGCTCCCGCGAAAAAAGATTTTGCGCCTCACCCTGACAGCTTTAAGTGCAGCAGCCGCAGCTGCGATACTGATTATAAGCTTTATTGTCCTGCCCCGCTTTCTGACTACGAATAATGAGGAGATTGTCATTAATTTACCATCGGACACTATTTATCTTCAGCCGGGAGCAATTATAGTATCTCCTGAAAATATTATTGATGCAGATCGTCAGCAGCTAGATGAGAGTAACATAGCTTCCCGTTCAGAGATCACCGTCCGGGAATCCCATGAAATAAATATTATGCCTGAAATTGTTGTTTTGGTTGATTCTGTCATTTTACCGGCAAGAACAATGGAATATATGACAGCAAAGGTTCCCGATTTTTCAGGTGTTGAGATAAACAGGGAGCTGCCGGTTGTTTCACTGGTTGAATCAAATATTGCCGTCAGGGAATCTTTTGATTATGATTACGGAAGGGGCAGGATAAGCAGGTTTATTGCCAGCACTTTTCGTGAAAAGATACTTAAAACCGGGGAATTTAATGATTCTCCCATTAAAACATATGAAATTGCCGAGGCAGGGATTGACGGTTTAAACAAATTGCTTGGCTGGCAGATGGCCCTGGTAAAAACAACCGGTGAAGATGGAGATCTGAAATCATTTTATTTCAGTTCAAGGATGCTGAAATTCAACGCTCCTGTCAGAAAACCAGAACCTTCATTGTAACTTTTAAAGTTTGCTTTACGTCACAGCATCAGAAACATTTAAAAAACAGTCATGAAAAGAATAGGTATAATATTATTGCTTGGAGCATTCTTAGGCCAGGGATTCAGCCAGGGAGAAGATGTTGTGAACAGGGAACCGTTACCTGAAAAAGTTCTTTCGGATACAAATGGTATGACCAGGGTCATTATTGGCAAGGATCTTATCGTCATTGAAGACGACGAAGATGCCACTAATATAAAGGTCGGCAACCGGGGAGTTACAATACTGGAATCTCTTGAAGAAGGAGAATCAAAGGTCAATTTTGAAAAATATGAAAAGGAACAGAAGGATTCATATCAGGAAAGTAACGGGGAATTTGAATACTGCAGGGATCAGGATAAAGACAAAGAATATGAGAGGGCCCGCCGGAGAAGTCATTTCAGGGGTCACTGGTCGGCGGTTGAAGCAGGTCTGAATAATTACCTTACATCAGATAACAGCCTGACCCTGCCGGAAGAGATTGATTACATGAATCTCCACTCATCAAAATCAATGAATTTCAACTTCAATTTTTCCCAAATGAGTCTTGGCTTTACAAGGCATTTCGGGATAGTCACCGGACTTGGCGTGAGATGGAATAACTACAGATTTGACGGAAATAACAATATTCAGAAAGGAGTGGACGGCATAATAGAAATGCTCGATCCGGGTGATATACTTAAAAAATCAAAGTTATCCACGGTGTATCTCAGCCTTCCTTTATTGCTTGAGCTTCAGATACCTGCCGATTATCATCGTCTTAACATTGCCTTTGGGCCGATTGGTGCTGTAAAGCTTTATTCAAGCTCAAAAATGATCTATGAAAATGGTGATAAAGTCAGCTCAGACAGTGACTTCAGTCTTAATATGCTTCGTTATGGCGCCACCGCCCGCGTGGGATTTGAGAACTTTCACCTTTATGGTACCTATTATATGACTCCACTCTTTAAACCAGGCAAGAGCCCGGGAGGAGTCGAGCTTTATCCGTTCGAGGTAGGCATCGCATTTACGGTTAACTGATAATCATTTCATTCCCTCTCAACATACGGGTAGAAACACAATTCATTGTGTTTCTACCTGTTATTTTTATTACCATGATTGTACACAAAATATTTGCGGTAAAATTATTTTAAACGAAATTATTGTTAATAAGCAATTCAACCAACCTGCAGAAGTCCGGCCTGGTGAAGATTTATCTTTCCTTATTTAACTGAAGGGCTCATATTCATTCAAATAAATTACCTTTGTTTGCTGGTTATTAACTGCTGTAAGGCAGATTTAATGGTTGGAATATGAGATTATTCTTTAAAATACTGAAAATAACTGCTGTTCTGATCATTATATTTATTCTGAGTCTTTTTACTGCATCAATCCTGATGCAGGATAAGGTTGCAGGATATATTCTCAAATCCCTTAATAAAAGCATATCAACAAAATATGAATTCGAATCAGTCAGACTCTCTTTACTGAGGCAATTCCCAAAAGCTTCTCTTGACCTCAAAAATGTTATTGTTCACTCTTCTCCCGGTTTTGATAAAACAGGCTTCACCGGACTGAATACTGATACTCTGCTTGCGGCTAAAGTGGTATTTATTGAATTCAGCATTGCTGATATTTACAAAGGTATTTACAATATTGAAAAGATTGGAATTAAAGATGGTATTCTAAACCTGTTAACCGACCGGGAGGGACTAGTAAACTATGAGATCTCCGTTAAAAAGGCAGAGGTGCCGGAGAGTGATTTTACAATTGATCTCAGAAGGATCTCACTTACTGATCTTGATACAAAATATAACAACCTTGCAACAGAACTTATTATCGAAGGATTGATAGAAACCGGACAACTTAAAAGCCGGATCACAGGGGAAGAGATTGACTTTACTGCCCAGTCTGAGATGCGGGTCACAAATTTTCGTCTTTACAATACTGTTCTGGCTGCTCCTCTTTCAGCCAATATTAATATCAGCCTCAGCAGCTCAGACAGCGGAATTGTATTCAATAAAAGCTTCCTTGATATTAATGCTTATCGTTTTGGGTTGTCCGGCTCAATATCAGCAGATAATATACTGGATATGTCCCTTGCCGGTGTAGATCTTGATATTGAAGAGATTAAGAAATATTTCCCCGCAGAAATGCTCAGGATTATTTCTGACTATAATCCCTCCGGGCTATTACAGGTTGACGGCAATATCAGAGGTCAGCTTACACGTACCTCTTATCCCGTTATCAATGTTAACTTTCTTCTTAGTAAAGGTTCGGTAACTCTTGGCAACAGAGAACTCAACCTGAGTGATCTCTCTTTTAGCGGCAGCTTTACCAATGGAAAAAAGAGAGTTCCCGAAACCAGTAAGTTAGCTATAGAAAATTTCAGGGTAACTTTAGGTTCAGCACAATATACTGGATCATTAACTGTTTGTAATTTTGATTCTTTATATGGAACACTTCAACTGAAAGGAGATGTAATTTTATCTGAGATCAAAGATTTTTTCAGGCTTAAAGCAATATCATCATCGGAGGGATTTATTGACCTTGACCTCAGTATGGAGGGGGCCCTGCCGGAAAAAGGCAAGTATGCTTTTACGGATATTATGTATCTTATTACAGAAGCAAACCTCACCTTTAATGATTTCTCACTCAGCATTAAGGACAACAAAATCTCTTTTGACAATATAAGCGGAAAGGTTATTGTTTCGGATTCTATCATGGCCGAAAATCTTAATATCCGTTATAAAGATCACGGGTTCAGGGTGAACGGCATCTTTAAGAATCTGCCGGAATGGCTGGCAGGCAAACCTGAAATATTGACTGCATCCGCCGGTATCTGGTGCGATAAAATGGTCCCTGAATTATTCTATCCTTCACTTAATAAGTCTGACACTGCTGCCAAAAGGGACAGAGCTTACTCTCTTTCCGGGGATATTATACTTGATCTGGATTTTATCATTGATACTTTCAGGCTCAGGAAATTCATGGCGGAAAATATCGACGGAAGTCTCAGTTATAAGCATGGACTTATAAATTTTAAAACCCTGAATTTAAACTCCATGGGTGGTCTGATCTCCGGTAATGGTTTTATTATTCAGAAAACTGATAAATCTTTTACTACCCGGGGTAATTTTGATCTTGAAGGAATAAATATCAAATCAGCATTTGTATCATTCAATGATTTCGGACAGGATTTTTTGAAAGCGGAAAACATAAACGGAGATCTTTCAGGCTCTATGTCTGTTATTATTCCTTTCGACTCCCTTCTTAAGATTGATATTAAATCTATTACGGCTGAAGGGAAATACCTGATTGTCGATGGGGCTCTTATAGATTTTGCCCCTGTTAAACAGCTCTCTTCATTCATTGAGCTGTCAGAACTTGAAAATATACGTTTTGAGAAGCTTGAAAATAACTTTTTCATAAGGAACAATGCCCTGTATATTCCGCAGATGGATGTAAACTCTTCAGCAGCAGACCTCTCTGTAAATGGCAAGCATGGTTTTGATAACGACTATGAATACCATGTCAGGATCCTCCTCTCTGAGATTCTCAGCAAGAAATTAAAAAAGCACAGGCCCAATACTACTGAATTTGGTGCTGTTGAAGATGACGGACTCGGACGCACTTCTGTTCTTTTGAAGATTGAAGACAAAGGGGAAGAGGTAAAGGTTGGATATGATGTTAAGGCGGCAAGGAATATTATCAGGGATGATATCAATGCTGAGAAACAAACACTCCGGACAATCCTGAACGAAGAATACGGCTGGTTTAAGAATGACACACCTGCTGTTGGGAAACCTGCAGCAGGAACACCCCGTTTCAGAATATTATGGGAAGAAACTGACACGGTAAATATTGAAAATGAGCAGGAGTTTCCATCGGAAGAACGGGAAAATCCTCTGAAGAATCTGTTCAGGAAGAAAGATAAAAAATTATAAAACATTGACAAGTTTACGTTATAAAACCCCCTGGATGCTTCTTCTTTTCCTGTTTGCAATTCTGACAGGACTGGGTTCTCTTGTATATACCCGTTATCTTGTCAGTATTCTTAAAACGGAGGAAAGAAAAAAGGTTGAACAATGGGCAGAGGCCACCAGGCTTATAACCCAGGCCGATTCGAGTCAGAATATCGAATTCCTCTATTCTATTATAGAAACTAATACAACTATACCGGTTATACTTACCGATGAGACTGACAGTATAATAAGTTCAGGTAATTTTGATGAAATACGGTTGCGTGATCCACTGTACCTGAGATCACAGCTTGAGAAGATCCGGAATAAAAACGAGCCTATTGTCATTGATCTGGGAGAAAACCATGCAAACCTGATCTATTATAAAGACAGTATCATTCTAACCCAGCTGAATTACTACCCTTATGTCCAGATGAGTATTATTATCCTGTTTATTCTGGTTGCATACCTTGCTTTCAGCTCATCACGAAAAGCTGAAGATAACCAGGTATGGGTAGGTATGTCGAGGGAAACGGCTCATCAGCTTGGTACACCCACATC
>CAZHRV010000020.1:0-3520 GCA_964535035.1 uncultured Rikenellaceae bacterium | reverse complement strand
CTCTGCTGCATGTCCAAATGCATCTCCTACCCATATGTTACCGCTCGCCAGATCAGACCCTACCGGCGATATTCCTGTTATCAATACATCTGTTGCACTGGTTATCCTCCCCTTTGCATCTACCGCGAACTGCCCTACATGCGTGGCATCCCCATATGTCGACGCCGTAACACCCGTGTTGGCCAGTGTCAACGCTCCTGTCGCATCTATCGTTGCATCCCCGTCCATATCCACAGAGTTCCACTGGCTGCCGTCGGCTATAAGCAGATTATTTGCCGTTGCTGTTGTCGTCCCAAGATCTGCTCCATTGATCCTCTCTACTGTTACTGCTCCCGTGTTGATGATCGTTGCATCTCCGCTCATGTATACATACGCAGGTTCTCCTGTCGTCAATGCACCTACTATGATCTGTCCGTCTGCACCATACTCAAGTTTTGACAGCTCTATTCCTGCTGCTGCATTAACATCTATATTCATGATCGAACCGTCTTCTATGTCATCCGTAGTTACTTCTCCATCCATTATCTTGTCACTTGTCACTGCATCTGACCCTATATCTGCATTGCGGACAAGATCCGTGGAAAGTATCCCGTTTATATCATTATGTACAACTCCTGCCGTGGTGAAGGCAGGTAATATAATATCATTCGATGTCCCTCCAATGGATACATCTCCCGTTGAGGTCCCTGTATTGATATTTGTTGCAAAGTTCGAGTTGTCATTAAGATTTATTGCTCCTCCATCTATCGTCGCTCCTGCTTCGCCTGTCAAAAGCCCCGATGAGGTGATCGTGCCCCCGTCTGTCGTAGCCACATCATCTCCTAAATTCGTTGGTGTCAACAGATCCAAAGCATCATCCCTGTCCCAGTAACCTATCGTGCCCGAACTCGGAGGATCTGAGGTCAGCTTGCTCGACCCGTCTGTGTATACCCCTGCATCAGGATCCAGTCCGCTTACCGTCAGACCAAGGAACGTAGGCTCTGCTCCTGTATGAATATCCTGCGGTAAGTATAATTGAATAGTCCCTGCTCCGTTGGTTACATATACCTGGTTAGGTGTCTCAATAAGTGTGTTCCTGGATAATTCTCCGGTTGTCCCATTGCCTATAAGCAATTGTCCGTCAGTATATGTATCATCATAACCTGTACCTCCATTCTGTGCCTGCAATATACCCGATGTTGCAGGTAACGTGTTAAGTGTAAGCCATGAAGGCGCCCCGGTAACTGATTCTGTGAGCAGTGCACCGGTCGTTGAACTGGGTGCCAGTAACTGTACAGGATTGGGACCATTTCCAAATATTAAATTATTAAGTGTAATATTCGATAAACCGGTACCGCCATTTGGTACATCCAGAATATTCATCACTTCAAGGTCGGATGCTAAGTCGATCCTGTTCCACGAAGGTGCTGCAGCACCGTTGCTTCTGAGATAGGTACCTGCTGTGCCTGCTGCTAACCTTGCAATAGTGGTCGAAGCGGATGTGTACATTATCTCACCGGCTCCAGTAAAGGCAGCGGGCATGGTATAAGCCGACCAGGATGGTGATCCTGACGATCCGCTGAAGAGCATCCTATAGGCTGTCGGCGTTCCCGACAGGATCTGGAATTGTGTGTCATTGCTCCAGACAATTCCTCCGTTTGATGCTGTAAGGTTTGCATTCGTACCTCCATTGGACAGAGGCAGTATCCCCGATATATAGTATGCCCCACCTGCGAGATCAACAGGTCCTGATGTAACAAGTCCCGCTGCCGCATTATGCAATATTCCCGGTGTTGTAAATTTGGGCAGGTAGAGTGAATTTAATGCATTACCAATAGTTACATTTCCGGTTGAATTTCCCGTATTAATATTTGTAATAAAATTTGAATTGTCATTCAGATCTATTTTGCCGCCTGTTATTTTCAATCCGGCATATCCTGTAATTATTCCGGCAGAAGTTATTGTACCTGTGCCGGTTGTATAAATATCTCCGCTTGTTGTTACATCATCATCTGTATTAGAAGGCGATAAGGTTGTTCCTGTACGTGTCCAGTAGCCGATAATACCTGTTAAAGGAGGAGTGGAAGTTAACCAACTCGTGCCATTGGTATATACTCCTGCATCTGGAGTTAATCCTGTAACTCTAAGGCCTGCAAATGTCGGTGTTGCGCCTGAGTGTATATCCTGAGGAGAGGATAACGTTATTAACCCTGGTGCGAAAGCTACACTAATACGGTTTGTAGTTCCCTGAAGAGTCTTATATTCATTGGCATCACCTGCTGCATTCATGCCGAGGAGCTGATTGGAGGTCCCCCAGGCTCCTGATGCAAAGGCTTTCCATTCTGATGCCGTGCCGTCCCAGTACCAGAACGATTTTGTATCGGTATCGTAAACCAGTAATCCGTTCGCCGGACTGCCAATTGCTAAACGATTGACAGTTGTTAAGCGCGGAGCAAGAAAGCCACGTACCGTGGACCTTAACTCCAGGATCGCCGTTCCGTCAGGGGTGATCGCCGCCTCGCTGATCCCGACTCCCTGACCAAAAGCTCTCTGGTTTCCGAATGCCAGTACAATAAGTACTGAACACAGAACAATTTTGAAGCGTGTCATTAATGTACGCTTTGCGGAATTCCGGCCGACATCCGAAATCCCAAATGGTTTGTTTTGCACCGTTCTCATGATATACCTCCTCATTTATATGGTATTTCTTTTATTTCCAATGAAAATGAATTGCCCTGCATAATAGAGGGTCTGTTTTGAAAATATATCCGGTAAAATAACCGCATATGACAGTGAATCAATAGTATATAACTTCATTTTTATCTTCTTAATTGCTATGAGTATATATAATAAAATATCGTCCGGCATCAGTCTCTTTTTTTTTAAAAATGCCGACCAATTTATTATTTTATCACCATGCCCGTACCTCACAAATTCAAACGGACTTATATATATCTTTTATGACTCTAACCTTCCAAATAAAGTTGCTTTGCTGCAACCCCTATAAAACTTTTAAAGATAAAAAATATTTCAGGATACACTAAATCTTTTTGACCAGCAGGCCTATTTGATAAATGAGCGGGATTTTTTGTAAAATAAAAAAACCGGATTATGCTTTCGCAGACCGGTCTTTATACCCCCCATACCCCCTAAAAGGGGGATGTCGCGTAGCGACAGGGGGTTCTGTGATAAGAGTTGCTATATCACCAGCATCGCGTCTCCATATGTGCCAAAACGGTATTTCTCCTTCACTGCTGTTCTATATGCATCGAAAAGAAGTTCAAAGCCTGTAAATGCGGCTACCATCATGAGCAGTGTCGAGTAGGGCAGATGAAAATTGCTTATCATCATATCAGGCACCCTGAACTCATAGGGAGGGAAAATGAACTTATTTGTCCAGCCGTCAAAAGGTTTGAGAAAGCCTCCCGTAGAAACTGAGCTTTCAAGGGTCCTCACGACAGTGGTTCCTACAGCGCATACTCTGTTTTTATTTTCTCTTGCCCTGTTGACAATTTCTGATGCCTCTTCAGTGATACTGATC
>CAZHRV010000019.1:0-25521 GCA_964535035.1 uncultured Rikenellaceae bacterium | reverse complement strand
ATTCTTGGGATTCTTATCGGAAATGTTGTATCTTCAATGCTGAAATCAAATTTTGTTATTCCCTGGTTATGGGTAATAATGGGTGTGGCAGTATGTTTTATAGTGGGTGTGGTATCGGGTTATGCGCCGGCATTAAAAGCCGCCAGTATTGATCCAATTGAAGCTTTACGATATGAATAAAAATAAATGAATATGGATAGACATGTAATTCAGGAAGAGCTTAAAAATTGCCCGGGGATATATTATTATCCCGATATCAACAAGCTGGAACTTATCGGAAGGTCAATACCTGAAAATCCCGAGCTTATATTCAAGCGTCTGGATGAATGGATTACTCTCCATTTTGATAAGAATAAAGAGCTCAATATTAACATACAGCTTGAATACATAAACAGCGGATCATCGAAATATCTCTATGAGATTCTCAAAAGACTTACCGGTTTCGGGCATTCCGGTAATGTTGTCAAGATGAAATGGCTTTATGAGGAAGATGATGAAGCAATGCTTGAGCTTGGAGAGCATTACCGCGATACAGCCGGTATTCCCCTCGAAATTGAAATAATCGTATAAAAGAGCAGGGACGTTGCATGCGACGTCCCTGCGTAATCATGTATTTGTATTTTACTATTCAGCAATCAAAGGAATAAGGTCCACAACCCTGCATGAGTAACCCCATTCATTGTCGTACCATGCCATAACCTTTATCATCTTACCGTTAACCATAGTACTCAGCGAATCGAATATTGATGACGCTGTAGTATGAATCACGTCGGCCGATACAATAGGATCTTCGGTATATTCAAGAATACCTTTCATCGGGCCTTCAGCAGCTTTTTTCATAGCTGCATTTATCTCTTCTTTTGTGACCTCTTTCTTTAGAACAGCAACGAGGTCGATCAATGATCCGGTGGGAGTGGGGACTCTTACTGAAACGCCGTCGAGTTTACCTTTTAGTTCAGGAATGACCTTGCCGACAGCTTTAGCAGCACCCGTTGTTGTTGGTATCTGTGACAGAGCAGCTGATCTGGCACGTCTGAGATCACTGTGAGGAAAATCAAGAATCCTCTGGTCGTTTGTATATGAGTGTATTGTAGTCATATAACCGATCTCGATGCCGAAAGCATCATTTAATACTTTGGCAACAGGAGCCAGGCAGTTGGTGGTACATGAAGCATTTGAAACACACTGATGTTCAGGTTTCAGATCATGCTCATTAACCCCAAGAACAATCATTGCATCGATAGTGTCCTTCGACGGAACAGTAAGGATAACTTTCTTTGCTCCATTTTTGAGATGATCGCCATAACCACCTTTTGGACTCTCTTTTGATCTGAATATCCCTGTTGATTCTATTACGACATCCGGATTCACCGGCCATGGAATATTGGCTGGATTCTTTTCTGCAGAGACCTTTACCTTAATACCGTTTACTATGATATTCTCAGCATCAAATGTGACCCCCGGAAACCTTCCCTGGGTTGAGTCATATTTGAGCAGGTGGGCAAGTGTGTGAGTATCGGTGAGGTCATTGATACCAACTATTTCAATATCATTTCTCTCAAGGGCAATTTTAAACACATTACGGCCTATTCTGCCGAAACCGTTAATAGCTACTTTAATTTTTGACATACCTCTATTATAATTATGGTTAATAAATCGAACCACAAAAGTAACAATTTCCTGAAAATTTACAAGGAACTGCTTCTATCAGTTACTCTTTTTCCTTGAGAAGAGATTTGAAAACCGGGTTTCCTCCGGGTGGAGCGGATCAACGATTACTCCAAACCTGTAACTGGCAAATAATGAGAGAAATATGGCCTTATTATCAGGGCTGGCCATGATAGGGATTTTCTTGGGGAAAGCATTAACCTGGGCCCCGAGCTCTATGGCATGTATTACCTTATCCTCTTTGCTGTATTCAAAATTAAATCCTCCCTTGATAAAAAGTCCGGGAAGCGCCTTTATTTCATCCAATCCCTTTGTAAAGGAAGATTTGCTGTAAATATCGGTTACCTGATGTATCGATACATCAAATTTTTCATCCCTGGTCCCCAATTCCCTATCCGATATGGGGTACAAAACCTTGTAATAAATCGGTTTATAAAATGAAACCACCGGACCTCCCGAATAAAAATACCGGATGGCAATACCTCCGAAATCTGCTTTACTGAATATTTCATGCTGTCGCCCTATACCTCCCCGCAGATAGAAAACAGAATTCAGTTTACCAAATACGAAAGTGCTGGTAGTCTGGAAATAGGGATTGTTGACTTTATATTCTTTGGGGTGCTTCAGTGTGCCTGCATCAATATCAAGGAGACGCTTATTGAGATAGTTAATTCTTTTTGCCTCCCGGTAACTCACGCCTATCCCGTCGGAATTAAGAAGTATGGCAAAAGATCTCTCGTTCCGGAAAAAAACCTTCTGCTGTTCATCCAGTTCTCCCTGTGCACTAAGATATTGTGCACCACCATAAAATAACAATATAATAATTATAAGCAGCTTTTTCATAATGAGCCTACTTATAAATCAGGGGAAATTAAATAAAGAGGAGCGTTAACCGACATTTTCAGTCTGTTCACTCTCAGCATTGGAGTACGCAGGACATGATTCCTTATTACATGAACTGGCAACCAACGCGATAATAAAAGTGATAAAAAATATTACAGCACTCTTTTTCATACAGGGATAAAATTAATTATCTACAAAAATAAACTTTTATTTTAAAAACAATCTTTATGCCATAAATAAATTACTTACATTTTTTCGTCGTCCGGTTTTATCGATGGCATCTTTCAAAGCATAACAGGTAAACGTTTATAATGGTTCAAAAATTATCTGTCATTCATTAACTTTAAATCGATCTTAACAATTTATGCAATAACATTTTTATTGTAATTTTGTTATCCCTTCATGATATGATTTATTTCAATGAAGCAGATATTAATACTATTTTTATTAGCAATCATGTCCACTGAATCATTTTCACAGGAAAAGCTGCCTTTCAATAGTCTCAGCAAAGCTGAATCATATGTAATAAATGATAAGGGTACTGAAGTACCTTTTACCGGTAAATATACCAACCACAAGGAAAAGGGTACGTATGTCTGCAAAAAATGCGGAGCAGCTCTTTATTATTCATCAGATAAGTTTGAGTCAGATTGCGGGTGGCCAAGTTTTGACGATGAAATCAAAGGCGCTGTTAACAGAACACCCGATGCTGACGGCATGAGGACTGAGATAACCTGTGCTTCATGCGGAGCACACCTGGGACATGTGTTCATCGGCGAGAGAATGACGTCTAAAAACACCCGTCACTGTGTCAACTCACTTTCACTCGATTTTGTTCCTGCAATAGTTGAGGGAGGAAGATATGGTATTGCAATATTTGCGGGAGGATGCTTCTGGGGTGTTGAATATTTCCTTCAGAAGGAACCGGGGGTGATCTCAGTAACCTCAGGTTATACAGGTGGACATGTAATAAATCCATCTTATAAGGAAGTATGTACGGGCAGAACTGGTCATGCTGAAGCAGTTAAAATTATATATGATCCTGAAAAAATTACCTATGAAAAGCTTCTCAGGACCTTTCTTGAGATACATGATCCTACACAGGTCGGAGGACAGGGACCGGATATGGGCGACCAATACCGTTCGGAGATCTTCTATATGAATGATCAGCAGAAAGAAATTGCAGAAAGGAATCTTAAAATATTGACAGATAAAGGTTATAAAATAGCCACTGCTGTTACGAAAGCATCAGAATTCTTTAATGCTGAAGATTATCACCAGGATTATTATTTTAACAATAATAAATTTCCCTATTGTCACGGATACGTTAAAAGATTCTAAACAGATCTTAAAAAATATTAAATTTTTTTCCGATTAGTATTAATAAGTCCGGCAATCGATTAACTTTATCGTGTTTTTGATTTGCCCGGAAAAGAATGAATTATAAATATCACAGAAGATCTTCTGTCAACCGTAAAACAAAACTCCGGTTTTTTATATTTGGGATCATCGCCTGCATATTGCTTTATATTCCGGGCCGGAAAATTATAAAAACGACATCAACTGATAAATACTGCATGTCGTGTCATATTCATCCGCATGCAGACAATAGCTGGAAGTTTTCAACCCATTACAATAATTCATCGGGAACCATTGTTCACTGTGTTGAATGCCACCTGCCTCCTGAAGGTCACGGGTACCTGTTTGCAAAGGCAAAACACGGACTCAAGGATGCGTATGGTTACTATATCAAGGACAGTGCAAAGATCGACTGGCAGAAGAAGAAACTCCTTGAAAATGCAATAACCCTGGTTTACGAGAATTCATGTATTGATTGCCACCAGAACCTTTTCCCTGTCACACTCTCGGTAAATGGCGGTAATGCTCATCTCTTTTATGTCACCAGCAAGGAGCCCCTTAGCTGCATTAACTGCCACCTTAATGTTGGCCATTATGATAAAAATGCCGTTTTACATGAGCACGATTCCAGCTTCGGGGTGATAATTACCTCCGATAAACCACCCTTTATTGAATCCGCAGAAGTTACAGAATTTAGGGATTTTACAGAAACTATTCCAGGTACGACGGTTTCATTTGAGATGGCTGCACTGCCTGGAGGAACCTTTTATATGGGAAGCCCGAAAGATGAACCTCTACGCGATGATGACGAGGGCCCGGTAAGGGAGGTGAAACTGTCACAGTTCTGGATCGGGAAAACCGAGGTAACCTGGGATGAATATATGGCATTTTTCAGGGCAACAAGCTCACAGGGCAGGACTGAAGATCAGGTAGTTATAAGTAAGAATGCTGATGCTATAAGCGGAGCAACACCCCCATGGGGAGCTCCCGACCAGGGATGGGGTAAAGGATCCCGTCCTGCAATAACAATGTCGTGGCACGCTGCAAATATCTATTGCCAGTGGCTCTCCAAAGTGACTGGAAAAAAATACCGCCTCCCGACAGAAGCTGAGTGGGAATATGCCTGCCGTGCAGAAACGAAAACCCCTTACTTTTTTGCCGGTGATCCCCGGAAATTCACATCGGAGAGCTTCCTGAGAAAGCTATTGGGACCTGACACCACCACTATTGCATCATATATTATATATAATAAAAACAGTGGTGCCATGACCGCTGAACCCTTTATGGTTAAAGTCAACCCTTTTGGTCTTAAAAATACAAGCGGCAATGTGGCAGAATTTTGTTCTGACTTATATTCGGAAGAATATTATAAAACTGATTCATTACGAACCAATCCGAAAGGTCCTGCAAGGGGACTGGAACATGTGATCCGCGGAGGATCATTTAAGAGCGATGCCAGGGATGTCAGGAGTGCTGCCCGTGATTATACAAGGACAAAAGAATGGCTGGTGACCGACCCTCAGATGCCCAAGAGTATCTGGTGGTATTCCGATTGCATTGATGTAGGATTCAGGATCGTATGTGAAGTGGATAGCTCATTGCTAAAATAGGTTGATAGGAGTTGAAAAGTTGAAAAGGTAACATTAAGGAACAAATGAAGAATATTAACAGAAGAAAATTCATTGAAAGAACAGCGCTGGCAGGGATCAGTATTGCCAGTGCAGCGGCGGTGATCTCCGCATGTAAAAAAATGCCGGAAAATAAGGAACTGGGTTTGCCACCTATTCTGAGGGGAGCTCCAAAAGGGAAAAAACTGAGAGCCGGCTTAATTGGTGCCGGTGCAAGAGGCACAGGAGCGGCAATCAATTTCATCAGTGCCGGTCCCGATCTTGAAATAATTGCTCTTGCCGATGTGTTCCAGGATAAAATAGATGCCTGCAGAGAACGGTTTGCATCATTTAACCTGCCCATCCCTGAAGAGAATTGCTTTGCCGGGTTTGATGGCTATAAGAAACTTATGGCACTGCCCGATATCGACGTGGTTTTGCTTGTTACTCCACCTCAATTCAGGCCTGATCATTTCCTTGAAGCTGTGACAACAAACAAACATGTATTCATGGAAAAACCTCTTGCAGTAGATCCGGTCGGGATACGTTCCATAATCACTTCAGCAAAGAAAGCAGAGGCAATAGGGCTTAATGTTGTTACAGGTACACAGCGCAGGCACCAGGAAGATTATATTGCTACATATAAACAGGTTAAAAATGGTGCAATAGGGAAAATAACCTCGGCAAAAGCCTTCTGGAACCAGGATCATGTCTGGTTCAGGGAACGTGAACCGGGTTGGAATGATATGGAATATATGATACGTAACTGGAATAATTTCTGCTGGCTGTGCGGCGATCATATTCTTGACACACATGTTCACAATATCGATGTAATAAACTGGTTTATAGGGAAATATCCTGAAAGGGCAATAGGTTACGGAGGACGACACCAACGAGTAACGGGCGACCAGTATGATTTTTTCAGCATCGACTTTAATTATGGCAACGGAGTAAGCTCACATAGTATGTGCCGCCAGATTGACAGCTGTGCAAATGCCACAGGAGAGATCATAATGGGAACTGAAGGATACACAAACTGCCAGAATACTATCTGGGATCTTAAGGCAAATGTTAAATGGAAGTTTGAATATCCACCCGATGAAAACGGAAACCAGATGAATCAGTCAGTTATTCCTCCCTATGTCCAGGAACATATGCATCTCGTATATGCAATCAGAACAGGTAATTACGTAAATGAGGCTGAGCAGACTGCCCTGTCAACCCTGACAGCTATCATGGGAAGGACTGCTGCCTATACCGGACAAGCCATTTCATGGGATGAGATCTTCAAGTCGGATATGAACCTTGGTCCTTCAAAACTTGAATTCGGGCCTGTTGATATGGTTTTTGAAACTCCGATACCGGGTACACCAGTGATAAGTACAGTTAAACCATTATATAAAGGACAAATAATCTGAAACATATGAAACAAAAAACAACCAGACGAGTCTTTGTCAGACGGTCAGCTGCGGCAGCAGCAGGAGTATTTATTATTCCGAATATAATTCCTTCAACAGCACTTGGAATGGGAGGGAAAAAACCTCCGAGCGACCGTATAGTTATGGGCGCAATAGGAACAGGATCACAGGGCATGTCCAATATGAGAGATTTCCTGAATCTAAAGAATGCTATGCAATTTGTTGCGGTCTGCGACGTGGATTCAAAACATCTCGCGCAGGCAAAGCAGACAGTAGATAATGCAAACAATAACAGTGACTGCCGTACCTACGGCGATTTCCGCGAGTTCCTCGAAAAGGAAACACTTGATGCTGTATCTATCGCACTGCCCGACCACTGGCATGGAATTATTTATACTGAAGCAATAAACAAAAAGCTTCATGTTTATGGTGAAAAACCTATCTGCCGGACCATAAAAGATGGACAAACTATTGTAGCGGCAGTTAAGAAGAACAACATCATCTGGCAGACAGGCAGCTGGCAGCGTTCACAGGCTCACTTCCGGAGAGGAGCTGAACTTGTTATTAACGGCAGGATCGGAAAGATCTCTTATATTGAAGCGGGTTTACCGGATGGCGGAAGAGGTATTGGGACACCACCTGTGCAGGAAGTCCCGCCTGAATTGAACTGGGAAATGTGGCTTGGCCCGGCTCCGAAGGTGCCTTACAGGGGAGTAACACACTGGGACTGGAGATGGATACTTGATTACTCAGGAGGTCAGCTTACCGACTGGGCAGGTCATCATATCGATATAGCTAACTGGGGAGCGGGACTGGAATATACAGGTCCTGTGGAAATCGCAGGTACCGGAGTGTGGCCCATGGAAGGAATCTTCAATGTACCTGTTGAATATGATTTTCTCTGCAAATATGCTAACGGTATTGAAATGAGAGTGGCAAACGCATCCCGATTGAAAAATGGTATGGGAACCACCTGGTACGGAGAGCTGGGATGGGTGCATACTGACAGGGGTAGTGTACTGACTGCATCTGATTCTAAGATTCTTGACGAAGTGATAGGAGAAAATGAAATACATCTTTATAAAAGTGAAAATCACTGGCAGAATTTTATTGACAGTGTCCGGTCAGGATCACCGGCAATAGCTCCTATTGAGCCGGCATACCGGGCTGTTTCTGTCGCACTTCTCGGAGAGATCGCTATGACAACAGGAGAGACAATACACTGGGACCCTGTAAGTGAAACAATAACCGGGAATGAAAGAGCAAGCCGGCTCCTGAGCAGGCCATACCGCAAACCATGGAGTTTACTAACCGTTTAATTTTAAGAAAATGAGGAAACAATATTTTTTATATCTGCTTGCCGCTGTTTTAATTGCAATCATGCCTTCGTGCAGTAAAACACCCGATTATAAAGTACTTATTATAACCGGACAGAGTAACCATGACTGGAAGGTAAGCTCTGAAGCAATAAAACAAATACTTGATGAAACAGGTATGTTCTCATCAACAATTCTGACCACTCCCCAGAAAGGGGAAGATATGTCGGGATTCAATCCCGACTTTTCAAAATATAATCTTGTAGTTCTTGATTATGAAGGTGATATGTGGCCTGAAGCAACCAATGTTGCACTGGCCGATTTTATAAATCAGGGAGGAGGACTTTTGATGTACAATTCAAAGAGCGAACTCGGAGGTATTGTCGTCCCTGATTCAGTTATAATATTAGAAAGACAGGATTTTGAGATCAGAAATGAAATTTCAGATCATCCGGTAACAAGTGGTTTACCGGTGCGATGGCTTCATCCTGCTGATATAATAGTTCAGGGATTAAAGCCGGCAGGGGAAGATTCACAGGTTCTGGCCGCTGCCTTCATAGGTAATGAGTTCAGGGGGCCCCGTAAGATAGAACCGGTACTGTTGGCCAGGAATTTAGGGGAAGGGAGAATATTCATAACCCTGATAGGAACACCTGATGATAATGAAAACATGGCTTTGCATTGCACAGGTTTTATCGTTACTATGCAACGAGGAGCTGAATGGGCTGCAACCGGAGAAGTAACGCAGGAAGTGCCTTTCGATTTCCCTACTGCAGCAGGAACAGTGCTGAGGCCTGACTTTAAAACCTTTACCGGCGACGATCTGTTTGAAAATATCGGTAATTATGATATTACCAGGAGTACGAAGTATTTTACTTATCTGCAAAGCCAGATACGCAAAGCCGGAGGAGATGAGAAGAAACTTCTGGAACTCGAGAAGAAGATGGTTGGGGTTCTGAAGGATGACCAAGCCACTAATGAAGCTAAAAAGCTTATACTTAGGGAACTGAGCTGGATGGGTACAGATTATTGTATCCCTTCAGTAAAAAAGCTTGCTTCAAATCAGGAATTAACGGATGATGTGGAATTTGCACTGGAGAGATTACAAAAGTAGTATATTTGTAAATAGTTGATAACCACCCCGTCCCGACACTCCGGTCGGGACACCCCTCCTTTAAAAAAGAGGGGAAAGTTATGATATTAAGTAATATAAGAGAGTGGTGAAAAATACTTAATATAATAGGAATTCTTAAATTTACAATCCTAATTATGTTTTCACTTGTAATCCCCATATACAACGAAGAGAAGCTGATCGATGAACTTCTTGATCGGGTTGTTCAGGCAATTGATTCATTTACAAAAGATTATGAAGTGATAATTGTCGATGACGGCAGCACCGACCAGAGTGTATCCCATATCCTTGCCAGCAGGGAGAAGAACAATAAAATCAAATTATTATCACTGTCAAAGAATTTCGGACACCAGGCAGCATATACAGCCGGGCTTGAACATTCAAAGGGAGATATTGTAGCTATGATGGACGGAGACCTGCAGGATCCTCCGGAACTACTTTCCGCGATGTACCGGAAAATAGCAGAGGAAGAGAATGATATCGTAAGTGCGAAAAGAACCGGCAGGAGATGGACAAAAAGCCGGGACCTGTATGCCAGATTGTTTCACGCGATTTTTAAGAATATCGATGATATAAGATCAACGGGTAATTATGGCAACTACTCAATGATGAAGCGTGCCGCCGTTAATGCTCTGCTCTCGATGAAGGAAAAAGTGCGCTATCTGCCTGGACTGAGGACTTATATTGGTTTCAGCCACGGAGATGTTGGGTATATAAGGGACGAAAGATTCAAGGGTAAACCTAAGATGACACTGAGAAAACTGTTTATGCTTGCCTCAGATGCGATTTTTTCATTTTCGAAGTTCCCGATAAGGTTTTGCCTGATACTCGGTACAATCGGAACAATAATCTTTTTCGGAGCCGGCATTTATGTTCTGATCGCAAAAGCAACGGGAAATGCTGTCCCGGGATGGTCATCAATATTATTAAGCATTTATTTTTTGGGTTGTGTTCAGCTCGTATTTCTGGGAGTACTGGGAGAATACATATTCAGGAATTACAAGGAATCTCAAAACCGCCCGGTCTATTTCGTCAGGAAATTCTACGATGACACTCCGTGAGAATAATGTCACAGAATCGTCAGAAATATATCTTTTTCTTCAGTACAGCATTTATGCTTTTGATAATGATAATTTTAAGCAAAAATGCAGGTATTTCCTGTGATGAAGTACTTCATTACGGTCAATCTGAAGCAGTATATAATTTTTTTGCAACTAAAGGCGGAGACCAGGCCGCCCTGGATACTCCTGATACTCACCTGAAGTATTATGGACAATCATATGATAATCTGGTAACTATCCTTATTCATTTATTCGGGATTGATGATGTCTACAGATTCAGGCACTTAATGAGTGCCCTGGCAGGATGTACTGTTATTTTATTAACAGCATTTTTTGCTGTATGGCTTTCAGGTTACAGGACAGGCATATTGGTTTTGTTTTTGTTTGCAGTGTCACCTACTTTCATGGGACATGCCATGAATAACCTTAAAGATATCCCTTTTGCCCTGGGATATGTTGCTTCGGTATTTTTCAGCCTGAGGCTTATCTTTCCGGAAAAGAGAAGCTCATTCTCCGATGCTTTGTTTCTTACCTTGAGTATAGCAATAGCTCTTAGCATCAGGGCAGGTGGATTGCTGCTGATATGCTACCTTTTCATTTTCTTCCTGGTATGGATTTCCTATAACATCTTTCTCAGAACAAGATCAGGCGAAACCGGTATCTGGAAAATGCTGGTAATACTAACACTGATATCCGCAGCTGCTTTTTTTCTGAGTATATTGCTCTGGCCGTTTGCACTTCAGGATCCTTTCAGAAATGTTTATGAATCATATCGGGTAATGGCACATTTCCCCTCCACTTTCAGACAGATATTTGAAGGGAAGATGATGTGGTCCGATTTCATGCCATGGTATTATATTCCCAAATCAATGACTGTAACAATACCTCTGATTGTGATGTCGGGGATACTTTTATTCGTGATATCTTCGAAAAAAGTTCTTCTTTCAGGAAAAGCTATATTATACACTCTTTTAATATTTACAATCATTTTCCCCATGATCTTTGTTATGGTTGAAAAATCGAACCTTTATAGTTCATGGCGCCAGTTTTTGTTTCTCTATCCAATGATCGTGATTATCTCGGCTACCGGTTTCAGCCTGGTCTTTGATATTTTTAAAAACAGATTGTTCAGATTGGTTCTGTTTGCACTTCTTTTTTTGTTATCGGTTCACCCGGTGAAATTTATGACTCATAACAGGCCGTACTTATATCTTTATTATAACCAGCTGACAGGTGGATTGAAGGGTGCTTACGGGAATTATGAAACAGATTATTATTATATTGGGCAGACTGAGGCATCATATTGGCTTATCGGTTATCTGGCTAAAAATAAAAACGCCCCGACAATTGTAAAAGCAACTTATTCAGTTGCATGGCAATTCAGGAATCTTCCCGGAATACGGACATCGTATATGAGAAATGAGGAACGAAGCATGAATGACTGGGATTATGCAATTATTACAAACAGGTATATCACTCCATTCATGCTTAAGAATAAAACATGGCCAACAAGCGATGCCATACATATAGTGTATGCTGACAGTATTCCGGTCTGTGCTGTCCTTGAGAGAAAAACCAAAGCAGATTATGAAGGATATATGGCTCTCGAGGAGGGAAGGAACAAAGATGCAATCACGTACTTTGAAGAAGCTTTGAAATATAATGATGAGGATGAAATGATTTTTTATAATTTTGCCCGGGCTTTGTTCAATGAAGGAGAGACAGCAAAAGGCGATTTTGTTTTGAATAAAGCCCTTGAAATAAATCCTGAATTTGAACCTGTGTTAATGTACATGGGTAATATAGCAAGGGACCAGGGTGAAGAGGACAAGGCAGTTGAGTATTATAGAAAGATTATTGAAATAAACAGTAAGTATTTTGCGGCATATATTGAAATGGCCGAAATCCTTTGTAAAAAGGATATACAAAAGGCGCGGGAATTATTGAGGACCTGTCTGACGATCAATCCGGGATACAAACCGGCTATTATAACACTGGCTGATACTTACAGGAATAGTGATCCGGATATAGCTGAAAAATATGACAAGCTGGCTGATACTATTAAATAACCATAAAACTTCAATAAGATGAAAAAAATACTTTTAATTCTTTCATTATCAGTAGTATTGTTATTGACCGGACTTACGAAGGCTCTTGCGCAGGAACAACCGCAGCCTCAGAAGGATACAGTTAATATAGATACTGATGCGAAGCCGATTTTCTATTATGCTGTTGAAGATGAGGAGTCACTGGCTAAGAAAGAAAAAGGCACCGCAGGTCTGATAGCAATAATCGCTGGTGCCGTTGTTATTGTCGGCGGAGTATTGTTCTTCCTCCTGAAGAAAAAGAATAAATAGCCCATCCCATCAGTGGATGCAGACAAAATACTTTTTCTAAAGCCCTTCAGGGTTGAGTTTGTCAGACCTTTACCCAGATGTTCCCTTTTGCATTAGAGTTCACAACGGCGTGGATGAATTTCATTCCGCGTACGCCATCATGAACAGTCGGGAACTCACCGGGACGCAATTTTCCCTTCCGGATTGACTTAGCCGCACCTTTATATATATTGGCCAGAGCCTCGTAAATTCCTTCAGGATGTCCTGCCGGCATAGTATGTCCTTCTTCTGCTGCCTTATCATTATATCCGTGAGCGGGTTTGTAGATCCTGGTGGGTTCTGAATCGCTGAACAGGTAGAGGAAATTAGGTTCTTCCTGATGCCATCTCAGGCTTCCCTTAGATCCGTATACTGCAACGATAATATCGTTTTCCAGTCCTCCGCACACCTGGCTGGCCCGGATTACTCCTTTGAGTTTTTTACTGAAGCGGAGGAGAACGGTACCATCAAGGTCGAGCTTAACTCCATCTTTCACATTGTTAAGGTCGGAAAGCACTTCTTTCACTTCAAGGCCTGTGGTATATTCGATCAGGTTAAATGCATGAACTCCGATATCACCCATGCAGCTGCTTATGCCAGCGTGTTTCGGATCCAGTCTCCAGATCCCTGTGATCCTGCTGCCTGTACCATAGATTATTGAGTTGATCCATCCCTGATAATACTGAGCATCAATGCGTTGTATAGTGCCCAGAACTCCCTTTGCGATTAGATCCCTCATCTGACGGACCATCGGATACCCTGTATATGTGTGAGTAAGTGCGAAGGTCAGTTTGTTCTTAGCGACCAGTCTCTCCAGATCAAGGGCTTCCTTTACAGTAAGAGTCATAGGTTTTTCACAGACCAGGTGAAAACCTTTATTAAGGAATTTCTTCGCAAAAGGATAATGCAGCGCATTTGGTGTAACTATTGCTATCACCTCCATTCTCTCATTTTTCGGAAAAGCAAGTTCTCCCTTTATCAGGGCGTCGACGCTATTATAGCACCGTTTAAGATCTATGCCTTCTTTAATTGCAAACTCTTTGCTTTTTGCATAATTCTTGTCGAAAACACCGCCTACAAGTTCATAGTCATTGCATATTCTTGAGGCACGGCGGTGAGCATCACCAATGAATGCTCCTATGCCACCGCCGATCATGCCTAATTTGATTTTTTTCATGATAAAATATTTTAACGTTTATTTTTTCTGAAATGCAAGAATATAAAGAAGATTATCAATAATGCCGGGACGATTGAAACAAACTTCAGTGTGTTTTCTCCACCAGTAAGTTGTGCCTGTACATAGGTTGCAGCTTCCTGTGTCCCCGCTGCAGCGTTTTTAAGCACTTCCAGAACCTGTCCTGCCGGGATGGCAGCAGCAGTCTGTGCATCGAAAATAGCACCCAGAACCGGCTGGGCGATGGCACCGCCAAGAAAACCAATACCACCCATGATTGCCAGTCCCAGTGCTCCGCTTTGTGGTATGTTTTCAGATACAAATCCCAGCATGGTCGGCCAGAAGAAAGCAATTCCCAGTGCAAAAATCCCGGCTGAAGTGAATACCATGATCGCTCCATGTGTATATCCCATCATTAATGCCCCTATAAATGCAAGGATTGCAGATAATAATAGTATCACGGTTGATTTTGTAACGTGAACAAAAGTGCCGCCAAACAGCCTGGCCAGAGCCATAATACCTGAAATCCATACGAGCAGAAGAATAGGGTTATCGGATACATTAGCAAGTAAAGCTGCTATCCACTGGTTTGTACCTAATTCAGTTGATGCCGTCAGTATCATACAGAATGCTATGAAGAGGAATAACGGGCTGTAGCATGCTTTCAACATGTCTTTGTACGAAAATCCTGCAGTAACACGTTCCGTTTGGGGGAATTTCTTGTTCAGGAACATGAATCCGTAAACTAAAGTAGGGAGAAGCATCACTGCCATCGCCCATCTCCAGTCGGTAAGACCTATTTTGTTAAACAGATAAACCACAAGTCCGCCGATAACAATTCCAGTGGGGAACCAGGCATGGAAACGGTTTAGCCTGCGGGTTTTTTCGTCAGTATACATGCTGGTAATTAATGGATTACAGGCTGCTTCCACGCTTCCGTTTGCTATCCCTATAAAAAGGGTGGATATGAACAGGGTCCAGAATCCTGTAGCAACTATTGTAAGAACAATACCAATAACATGGCAGAAGAAAGCAATTGCAATGATACGGCCCAGACCAATTATATCTACCAGGGGTCCTCCGAATACCATTGCCAGTGTGAAGCCCCAGAAAGCCGTTCCGACAATCCATCCGATCTGGGTGTGAGTAAGATCAAATTCAATAGCCCATGCTTCAACAAAAGATCCTCTTGTCGCAAAAGCCAGTGCTGTTACCACCAATGCAACACAGCTTGCATTGAATAATAGTGTTTTCCTGATTGTAGTATCCATAATATGATTTGTTAGATTTATAAGAAGAAGTATGTTATGATCTGATCTATTTTTCAAAAGCCGAATCGAATGCAATATTCGAAGGAGCAAAATCGACAGACTTTACAAAATCGCATGCCTCTCTTGCACCATGTTCACGGTCCATACCGCTGTCTTCCCATTCAACAGAAAGAGGGCCTTTATATCCGATCCGGTTAAGTGCCCTTATTATCTCTTCGAAATTAATATTTCCCCGTCCCGGGCTTCTGAAGTCCCAGTAACGTCCCTTCATTCCGAATTCAGTATGACCGCCGAAAACGCCTGCTTCAGTCGGGATGTCCGACCATCCTGCATCCTTCATATGAACATGGAAAATCCTGTCTGCGAAAGTATGGATGAATCCTACATAATCAACACCCTGGTATCCCAGATGTGAAGGATCATAATTGAATCCGAATGCCGGGTGATTGTTCAAGGCTTTCAATGCTCTCCTTGCCGATATTATATCAAATGCGATCTCGGTAGGATGAGCCTCAAGGGCAAACCGTATTCCCAGCTTTTTATATGCATCGAGGATAGGTTTCCATCTTTTTGCGAATTCCCTGTATCCGTCTTCAATCATTTTAGCAGGCACTGTGGGGAATGAATAGATTAGGTGCCAGATAGGACTCCCTGTGAATCCGTTAACTACGGATACCCCCAGGCGTTTTGCTGCTTCGCCGGTTTTAATCATTTCTTCCGCAGCCCTTTTTCGTACTCCTTCAGCATCACCATCTCCCCA
This sequence comes from uncultured Rikenellaceae bacterium, assembly GCA_964535035.1. Taxonomy (GTDB): domain Bacteria; phylum Bacteroidota; class Bacteroidia; order Bacteroidales; family VadinHA17; genus LD21. The sequence goes on along the minus strand of CAZHRV010000019.1, from coordinate 9,537 downwards.
TACATACGCAGGAAGGATGCCCTTGTGACGTTCATCAATCCTGTCCGCAACTGCCTGTCCTGCAAGGTGATTTGATATTGCAAAAACCTTGAGCCCGTATTTCTCAAGAAGCTTCCTTTTCGCCCTGCAATAGACATCATTAGCCTTGTTGACTTCAAAATGATCGCCCCAGCATGCCAGTTCCAATCCGTCGTATCCGAACGATTTTGCTTTCTGGCATACTTTTTCAAGGGGCAGGTCAGCCCACTGACCAGTAAATAATGTTACCTGTCTGCTCATAATTTTTAAAGTTTTTACTAAGATAGAAAATCCTTTTAAACCTCTCTTCAGGTTACAGAAGAAATTGTTTCCTTTGTGAAAGATTAAAGAAATATTACAATGAATCAAATTTCCAATACTCTCTTAAACCGCAGGACAATAAGGAAATATACGCCTGAGCCTGTCGACAGAAAGCTTCTGAATGATCTTCTCACAAAGGCATGCCGTGCATCCACAACAGGGAATATGCAGGTTTACAGCATTATTATCACAAGTGATCCCGGGAAGAAAAGAGAACTGGCTCCATTTCATTTCAATCAGAGTATGGTGACTGAAGCACCTGTTGTACTGACTTTCTGTGCTGATTTCAACAGGTTTAATAAATGGTGCCGTGAACGTAAAGCAGATCCGGGGTACGATAATTTTCTTTCATTTTTTACTGCGGCAATTGATGCACTTCTGGTGGCTCAGACATTCTGCATTGCGGCTGAAGCGAAAGGTCTCGGTATTTGCTATCTCGGTACAACAACTTATATGGCTCATGAAATTATCAAAGTCCTGAAACTCCCCATAGGTGTGGTCCCCGTGACTACTGTTACTCTGGGATGGCCTGCGGAAAAACCTGAACAGGTCGACAGGCTGCCGCTTGAGGCTGTAATACATGAAGAAACTTATAAACTATACTCTTCCGAAGCTATTGACAGATTTTATTTTGAAAAGGAACAAAGAACCGACTCACAACAGTTTGTAAAGGAGAATAAAAAAGAAACTCTGGCACAGGTATTTACCGATGTCAGGTATAAGAAAGAAGATAATGTTCATTTCTCCAAATTACTGCTGGGAGTATTGGAAGAACAGGGTTTTATGAACCACTAGGATTATTTAATGCAATGTCCCAATTGTTATTTTCTGTAATTGAAAAATGCATCCGCCTGCCGGGTAGGTGTGATTACCAGGTCGTTTATACATATATGATCCGGTAATGTGGCACAAAACCAGATCACTTGTGCAATATCTTCTGCAGTAAGTGCTTTGATACCTTTATAAACTGCTTTGGCTTTATCTTCGTCTCCCTTGAACCTGACTATTGAAAACTCGGTTTCAGCCATCCCCGGTGCTATCTGCGTTACCCTTATATTATGCTTCAGAAGATCAATCCTCATTGACTTCGTAAGGGAATCCACCGCCGATTTTGTTGCGCAATAAACATTGCCTCCTTCATAAGCGGCTTTCCCTGCTATTGATCCTATATTGAAGATATATCCTTTCTTGCGTGTAACCATTAAAGGTGCAATTGCTCTGGTAACATAAAGCAATCCTTTGATGTTGGTATCAACCATCCTGTCCCAGTCGTCAATGATCCCGGCATCAATGTGTTCCATTCCAGCAGCCAGCCCGGCATTGTTTACAAGTATATCGATATTCCGCCATTCCTGCGGAAGGTTCTTTATGGCTTCTTCAACCTCATCGTTTTTCCTTACATCGAAATTCAACGACAATACCTTTATCTTACCGGTTGCTAGAAGCTCCTTCTCAAGCTTATCAAGACGTTCTTTTCTTCTTCCTGTAATAATTATATTATATCCGCCAGCAGCGAATTTTTTTGCTGTTGCCCGGCCGAAGCCAGCCGTTGCACCGGTGACCATTATGATTCTGCTCATGAGTTTTTGTTTAAAATATACCTGTAAAAATATAAATATTTTAAATCTTTGCATTTTCTTTTCTTATGGGCAAAAATCCTGGAATACCTGAACCGGCAGATAAATCCGCAATCGGATCAATGTTCGATGATATTGCATTCCGTTATGACTTCCTTAACCACCTTCTGTCATTTGGCATAGATCGCATATGGAGGAGAAAGGCAATTGCTGTAATATCAGAAACTCACAGAAATCCCAGGATACTCGACATTGCAACCGGAACAGCCGACCTGGCAATCGCTGCAATGAAACTGGATCCATTGCATATAACCGGTATTGATATCTCGCCGAAGATGATTGAATCAGGAAAAGAGAAAATAAAAAAGAAAGGATTTTCCGACAAGATAGATATTATAGAGGGAGACTCCGAAAATTTACCCTTTGGCGATGGAACCTTTGATGTTGCTATGGTGGCATTTGGTGTCAGGAATTTTTCCGACAGGCTGACGGGGCTTTCCGAAATGAACCGGGTTCTGAATGAAAAAGGTATGATTATGGTCCTGGAATTCTCCAGACCTGAACACTTCCCTTTCAGGCAGCTATACCATTTCTATTTCAGGATCATGCTGCCGGTTATAGGAAGACTGATTTCCAGGAACAGGACCGCATATAGTTATCTGCCGGATTCAGTAATGCAATTCCCTGATAATAAGCAGTTTAAAGATTTATTGAGAAGCGCGGGATTTTACAGGGTCAGTCAGAGGAAGCTGACAGGAGGTGTTGCCTCTATTTATACCGGCATCAAAACAGAAACGCAATAATTATTATTAAAAGCAGTTTATTATCTTGCAATACCGGAACAATATATCTGGAAGCTTGAATAAGAGGACACTTATTATATTAATGTCATTCATTTTCCTTCTTGTCCCTTGCATACTTTCGGGACAGAAAGCGAAGCCCATGAACAGGTCATGGTATGATGAAAAGAAGATACACTTCGGTTTCAGTATCGGTTTTAATACAATGGATTTTAATATCACCCCATCCCTGGAATACTTTGAGGCCGACTCTCTTTATCCTGAAGTCACACATCTTAATCCGGGCATTAATATCCAGATTGTTACGGACTATCATCCTTCAAGATATTTTGATATAAGATTTCTTCCCGGAGTATCATTCGGCCAGAGAAATGTAAGGTATTATAAGGACCAGGTTATTAATAATCAGCAGCAAAGGGTAGAATCATCCTTTATGGAGTTTCCTTTACTGATCAAGTATAAAGGCGAAAGACTTAATAATGTTCGTCCTTATGTTGTGGGCGGACTGAATTACAGGTATGACCTTGCAGGCAAGAAGGAGTTTGATGAGGAACGTCCGGTTTATATCAGGCTTAAAAGGTCAGACCTCTATTTTGAAACAGGTGCGGGAATCGACTTTTACCTTCCCTATTTTAAGTTTTCAGTAGAGGTAAAAATGTCGAACGGACTCCGGAATATCCTTGTTGATGATGCGGCGCCCGGTCACCTCCAGTTCCGCAATGCAATAGAAAAGATGAGATCGCAGATATGGATACTTGCGTTTCATTTTGAATGACATGGCAGAATAAGAACATAAATCCAAATTACAGCGGAGGGGAAATTGCATACGAAAATGCACATGAAGGTTGCACCATTGCGATAAGGGTAACTATAATTGTCTTTTTTTCCTTCGGATGAATTCGGAAAAAATCACCGAAGCGGCCATGCTGACATTAAGTGAATCAATCCCTGGCGTTTCCGTATTGATTTTTGGTATCATAATTCTGTCGGTGATGTATGGAAGAAGATCATCACTGATGCCTTTTGATTCATTGCCAAGGAGGATAATTCCTGTACGGGTAAGTTTACAGGAATAAATTGATTTCCCCTTCACAACGGCTCCGTAGATCTTAATACCATTATTCCGGGCTGATTCCAGGAGCTTGCGGATATCAGTATAAAACACATTAACGTGAAGGATGGCCCCCATACTTGACTGTATAACTTTGGGGTTATACACATCGACACAGTTTTGCGAACAGAAGATATTCCTTAAGCCAAACCATGCAGCAGCCCTTATTATTGTTCCCAGGTTGCCGGGATCCTGAATACAATCAAGTGCAACTGTAAGCTCATTACTGAGAGTGGAGGAGTCCATTCTGGTTTCGGGCATCTCTATTACAGCCAAGGCATTATGAGGTGTCTTAAGGGTACTGATTCTCTTTAGCTCATCATAGCTTGCAGGAATAATTTCTACTATATTCTGCCTGTGAATCAACGAAAGTGAATTCAGGAATTCAGGCTTGACAACAAGTATTCTTACCGGCATCTTTGCATCGAGGAATTCCGTTATAAGCTTATCGCCCTCGATAACGTAGAGATTTTCCTTTTCCCTTGTCTTTTTTTTCTGAAGGGAAACGATGAAGTTCATCTTGCTTCTGCTTACCATAATAAGGATGTTTTATCCTGAATATTAATTATTATTATTGATATATTTGTGTAAATTTTTGTTACAAATTTGGAAAAAAATATCTCAAATAAAAATGTTCATTATCAGGGATGTCCTCTCATTTATTTTCTTGCAGTTATTATAATAACATCATGTAATCCAACAAAATATGTGCCTCGTGAAGATACTCTTCTCGATAAAAACCATGTTATTATTAATAAGGAAGGCATAAAAAAATCGGAACTGACACCCTATATGAAGCAGAAACCCAACAAACGGATCTTCGGCGCAAAGTTTCATCTCGGGTTATATAACATGTCAAATATCAAAAAGGATAAATGGCCACATGGCTGGTTGAGAGAGATAGGGGAGGAGCCGGTCATCTTTGATTCATATGCTGCATCTAAATCCACTGAGAACATAAAATCATATTTATCATCAAAGGGTTATTTCGACAGTAATGTGATGGAGACAATACAGACTGCAAACAGGAAATCGGAGGTTTTTTATAATGTTGACCTCAAGTCGCCATACACTATCCGTAACCTGTACTATGATATTGCGGATACGGCAATAGAGATTCTTTTCTATCTAGACTCGGTTGACTGTATGATCGAAAGAGGTAAACCTTATGATGTGGATGTTCTCCAGGCTGAACGATCCCGCTTTGAACGATTTATTAAGGATCATGGTTTCTATGGCTTTTCAGGCGATCATATTTATTTCAGGGTCGACAGTACAGTCGGAAACAGGAGGGTCGACATATTTTATGTAGTCAGGAATTATCAGATAATCGATGATAATAACAAGATTACAGTAGCTCCTCATTCAATGTACAGGATAAGAAACATTTTTATCTATCCCGAATTTGTTCCAAAAGAAGCGCTTGAAGGAGGTGAAGCTTATATCAAAAGCCTTGATACTACATATTACAAGGGATATTATTTTATTACAACAAATAGAAAACCAAGAATAAAGCATGATCTTATCCTGCAATCACTCTATTTAAAACCCGGATCACTGTATAATGTGACAAACACAGAACTTTCTCAGTCACACCTGCTCTCTTTAAAGACATTTCGCCTGGTCAATATTTTCTATAATGAGATACTTGAACCTGTAGTTCAGACAGATAAGGAACTTCAGCTCGATTGTACGATACAGCTTACCCTTCTCAGCCAGCAATCGGGTAAAATAGAGCTTGAAGGCACCAATTCAGCCGGTAACCTCGGTGGCGCATTGAACCTGATCTATCAACATAAAAATCTCTTTCGCGGGGCAGAACAGTTCAACCTGAAGCTTAAAGGAGCATATGAGGCTCTTTCTCAAAAGGATACATTGCGCAGTCTGCAGGAATACGGTGTTGAGACAAGCCTCAGGTTCCCTAAATTCCTCTTCCCGTTCCTTCAGAAAGAAACCTTTATTAAAACTTTTAACCCGACAACCACACTGCTTGCCGCATATAATTATCAAAATATGCCATTCTATACCAGGACCATAGCCAATGTCACATTCGGGTATAACTGGGATGGCAAGAATTATACAACACATATTGTTAACCCGGTACAACTTAACCTTGTTAACCTGTTGAGTATAGATCCGGATTATTATGCGCGAATTGATTCTTCATCATACCTTGCATACAGCTATAGAGATGTTATGATCCTGGGTGGTAGCTATTCCTATATCTTCAACAATCAAAAGATAAAGAAATCAAGAGATTACTGGTTCATAAGAATCAATGCGGAAGCATCGGGAAACATGCTGGGACTTATAGCGAATCTTGCCGGATTAGAGAAAACTGACGGAAGCTATAATATTCTTGGTCAGCAATTTGCACAGTACATACGCGCCGACATGGATATCAGGTATAATATGATACTGAATGATGTCAGCTCCATGGTATGCCGGAGCTTTATAGGAGCAGGAATTCCTTACGGAAATTCAAAAGCAATTCCTTTTGAAAAACAATATTATGGAGGTGGTGCAAACGGAATTAGAGCCTGGCAGGTGCGTACTCTTGGACCAGGTTCCTATGTTCCCGATTATACTAAATTTCTCAATCAAACCGCAGATATAAAGCTGGAGGCCAATCTTGAATATCGTTTCAAGCTGTTCTGGATACTTAACGGTGCTCTTTTCCTGGATGCAGGAAATATCTGGTCATACAACAATGATCCTTCCCGCCCCGGAGCCCAGTTTACTCTTAACAGTCTTTTAAACGATTTAGCTGTTGGTACAGGTGCCGGTTTCAGGTTCGACCTGAGTTTTGTACTCCTGAGAGCAGATATGGGGATGAAGCTCCGTGATCCGTGGCTTACCGGGGGATCAAAATGGATAATAATGAACAGAGCATACAATTTCAGAAATGATTTTACAGTAGTGGTGGCCATTGGATATCCCTTCTGATCACCGGGAATAAGAAAAAATTTATCGGAACATTATCAGGATTTTCAGATAATTTGTAAATTGCAGATGTCTCACTGCATATTTTATGAGGAAATTTTCATATAAACCGGTTTTACACTGGTTCGGTTTTACCAGGCGGGAACGCAGATCCACCTTTTTACTCCTGATTCTGATACTTTTAGTTGCCGGATTCCGGTTCATCATTCCCGAACGCAATATCACCGTGGAAGAGATCCCGGTTGAAACTGGTGATATATCCGATATCTCTTTTAGTCAAGAAAAAGAAAGTGGTTCAGGATCGTATATTAAGAACCACCGGACAAACCTGCAAAGACCACTTCTGGAAATAAATACCAGTGATTCAGCATCACTGGAAGCCCTTCCCGGAATAGGTCCCGTTCTGTCGGCAAGGATAATAAAATTCAGAAAACTGCTGGGCGGATTTGCTTCTGTGGACCAGCTACGGGAGGTATATGGACTTTCAGAAGAGGTTTTTGGCCTTATTTCATCAAGAGTCTACGCAGATACAACAGCTGTCAGAAAGATAAGTGTAAATAATGCTGACTACAAGGAGCTCATACGACTTCCCTATTTTGAGAAATATGAAGTAACAGCTATTCTAAAATACCGAGAGCTGAAGGGGAAAATAGAAAACATAGATCAAATGATTGATAATAAATTGATTGCAAAAGAAAAAGCAGGAAAATTACGGCCATATCTGGAGTTTGAGAAAAAATGAAAAGCCTCCCCGCTTCCCGACTATATGAATCGAGATTTACCCCCTTCCAAACCTTCCCCCAAGGGAGAAGGAGTTAATAAAAAGAAAATGGTGTATTCGAGAATACTAAATGAATCAAAGCATAATCACAAAGGCAAAGGCACACGAAGAAAAAGCAACAGACATTTTCGTTTGCAGGCTGTCAGTATTTTAAGTAATTTTTAACATCTTAAACTTTGATTTCCTCAAAATATTTCGTATCTTTAATAAATACTTGTTTTTAAAGAGAACCTTTGTAAACTACTATAAATCAAAAAAATAAGCAGTATGAATAAATTATCTCCTTAAAAGTTTTGAAAAGAATATTTCTATTTTTAACTTTGCGCCTCGTTTAAAACAGAATTTTTAAATATGATAATAGTACCAATAAAAGAAGGCGAGAACATAGAAAGAGCTCTGAAGAAGTTCAAGAGGAAATTTGAAAAGACGGGAGTAATCCGTGAATTACGCTCACGTCAGGCATTTGTTAAGCCTTCAGTTCGCCGGAGGGAGGAAATCAAGAAGGCTAGATACGTTCAGAAGATGCAGGAGAGCGAAGAGTAATCCGCCGGCTGTATCGGTGTTTATTAATCATAACAGACAGGGTTCCTTCATGGGTCATAAGGAATCATTCCTGGAACATTTGAAAATCGAAAAGCGGTATTCACTGCATACTATCCGGTCATATCAGAATGACCTGGACCAGTTTTTTTCATGGCTTTCGGAAAATGATATATCACCTGCTCCCGGGGACATTACATCACACCAGGTAAGAGCATGGGTAGTGAACCTTATGGAAAATGGTATTGCATCTGTTAGTGTACACAGAAAAATATCATGTCTCAGGGTTTTTTTCAGGTACCTCAGGAAGGAGGGAATAGTAAATCATGATCCGCTTGAAAAAGTGGTTCTGCCAAAAAGAAAGAAGAGCCTGCCAGTATTTGTCGCGGAGGAGGCCCTTGACACACTGCTTGATGACTACAATTTCGGAAATGATTTTGCCGGTATCAGAAACCGGACAATTATAGAAATGCTTTACCTGACAGGAATGAGAAGATCAGAGTTGACAGGACTGCGTGACAGCGAAGTGGATCTGAAGGAAGCAACCGTTAAGGTCACCGGCAAAAGAAATAAACAACGTATCATACCTCTGACAAAACCTTTTACTAAAAGGCTTGAGGAATATGTAAGTATAAAAAATGATTTTTCCGGTACAAAAAACGGAGGCTGGTTTTTTATTACTGATAAGGGAAACAAGTTGTATGATAAATATGTTTATAATACTGTAAAAGCATACCTTTCACTGGTAACGACAATTGAAAAGAAAAGCCCTCATATTCTCAGGCATACCTTTGCAACACATATGCTTAACAGGGGTGCCGGATTGAATACCATTAAGGAATTCCTTGGTCACGCGAATCTGTCGGCAACACAGATATATACACATAATACATTTGAGAAACTAAAGAAAATATATAAACAGGCTCATCCACGAGCTTAAATAAACAAATAAACAGGAGGTACTACTATGAACATTCAGATTCATTCAGTTCGTTTTGATGCTGATAAAAAGCTAATAAACTTTGTTTATCAAAAAGTGGGTAAATTAACCCAGTTTGGTGAAGATATTGTTAATGCCGAAATATACCTCAGGCTTGACAATGATCAGGAGCGTGAGAATAAAATTAGCGAAATTAAACTGAATCTTTCGGGTGGACCTTTATTTGCCAAGAAGCAAAGCAAGACTTTCGAGGAGGCTACTGATAATGCTGTTGATGCTCTTAAAAAGCAGATTACCAGGCATAAACAGAAGAAGAGAGGGGTGTAGGATAACTGCGGGCAAAATTATTTTGATTTTTTTTGAAATATAAAATATAAATTCATACATTTGCACACCGATTTTCAGGGTGAATTATGCACCCTCGGGACGTTCTTTAACTTGCCGATGTAGCTCAGTTGGTCAGAGCAGCTGATTTGTAATCTGCAGGTCGGGGGTTCGAATCCCTT
>CAZHRV010000018.1:0-2010 GCA_964535035.1 uncultured Rikenellaceae bacterium | reverse complement strand
AACAATTATACTCATGAAAATGTAGATCGGAATATTCTCATTTTCCGAGAACAGATAAACCGCCGAATCGGGATCGGGAATATACCTTATTATAAATGACAGGATAAATCCCAGGACCGGCGCTTCGAGAAGCGTAAGCATAACATATTGGCTATTCGCGAATTTGCTTTTGATATCCCTGGAAAAATAGATTTGGAATTGTCTTAACAGTCCCGGTTTCTGCAGGTTCTTATGCGGAGGTTCTTTTATTTCAGTTATGGTATCGGTCTGAGCGTTCTGTTTAAAGAGTGTTGCCCATTCCCGTGGTTTCACTTTGCGTTTTTCGGTATATTTGCCAAACTCATCAACAACCTGGGTCTCAATAATTTTGAAGATCGTTTCGGGATTTACGTTACCGCACATGGGGCATTCACCCTGGAGTGCATTTATTTGTGCATCAAGGGTTTTAAAGTAAACAACAGCATCGATAGGATTACCAAAGTATGCCATGCTCCCCTCCTGGTCGAGGATTATTACCTTATCGAACATCTTGAAGATTTCAGATGATGGCTGGTGAATTACCGTGAAGATAAGTTTTCCTTTCAGTGTAAGATCCCTCAGGAGGTCCATAAGGGTTTCAGAATCTCTCGAGGAGAGCCCTGATGTTGGTTCGTCAAGAAAAAGAATTGAGGGTTCGCGGATAAGTTCAAGTGCAATATTAAGTCTTTTCCTCTGACCTCCGCTGATGATCTTGTTATATGGAGAACCAACTTTAAGATCTCTTTTTTCAATCAACCCCAGGTTTGTAAGAGTATGATCAACAAGTGTTGTAATCTCACTGCGGTTTTTCCCTTTAAAACACTGGCATGCTGCATAATACAGGTTTTCGAAGACAGTGAGATCTTCAATCAGCAGATCATCCTGGGGAACATACCCCAGTACTCCTTCAAGGGCAGTCTCATTCTTATTGACATCCAGTCCGTTAATCTTTACGGTACCGTTGGTCGGTTTCTGAATACCGCATAAAAGGTTCAGGAGAGTTGTTTTTCCGGAACCGCTTGCTCCAAGAATACCCATCAGCCTTCCCTGATCAATCGAAAAGCTTATATTGTCTATAGCCGGATGACTTTCAATAAAACTGTATGAAAGGTTCTCAACTGTAAATGACAGCTTGTGTATTGAATCCACTGAGAGAAATGTGGAGCTTAAATCACTGTAATAAATTGCGTTACCATGTGTTGATCTTAATGAACCTCCCTTTGCAAAGATGTAAACCTGACCTGACCTGATGGGAAGGCCATTCAGGTAGATCTGTTCACCGGAAATATATTTCAGAAAGTAGAGATCAACGCTGGCTACCCTGAGAAAATATATATTAGTATCAGGATAGCCGGTAATCATCCTGTTACAAAGTGAGCATGCCTCTTTCCCCGGGATGAAAATGTGAATAGCAGGGTTTTGCAGTTTCCCGGGTTCAGTATTCATTACGAATTGTTCTGTTGCAGCAAACTCATCAGGTAAAATTTTAAAAACCTCTGCAACAGTGTTTATAATATTCATTCTTTGCGGTGTAAACCGCTTATCGGCATTTACCAGTTCAAAAAGACGTAACAGCACGACAACCTTCTGACCCTGATTCAGAGTGTGATTTATCTTTTTACATATTCCCAGTATTTTGACAGAGTCTTTTACAGATGGAACAACGGGCTCCTTTGTTGCAATCTTTTCCCTGACAGGCCCGGCATGTTCATCGAAAAGAGAAAGATATTCCATTACACTCTCTTTTGCCAGCTGTTTATCGAGGAAATCCGATACAAACTCGCGTTCATCCTCTATCATCCCGCCATCCTGTTTGACAATGAGCGCGAACAGTTCCATCAGGGCTTTTAATATTTCCTCACTCATAAGTGGATTATGATCTGGTCAATTAGGGAAAGCTAAGGTATGAAAACTATTTCTTTTTTGGCAGATGAAGTACAAATTTTCTCTGAAGCCAGCCGGGAACAATTGAGGCTCCTATTATCAGGTATG
>CAZHRV010000017.1:0-4688 GCA_964535035.1 uncultured Rikenellaceae bacterium | reverse complement strand
GGGAGTCGAACCCTTGACCCCCTGCGTGCAAGGCAGGTGCTCTGGCCAACTGAGCTAATTCCCCAAGTAGTCCCGCCCGGAGTTGAACCGGGGACCTCTACATTATCAGTGTAGCGCTCTAACCAACTGAGCTACGGGACTTAAATATTTTTACTACTTCCCTTTTTGATTATCTGCTTAATAACAGTGCAAATAACCAATCCCGAAAAACCGAAATCTTTGATTTCGTAGTTTTTCGAGGATCCTCGATTTGATTACGAAGTCATCATGACTTCGTTCAAATCGGGACTGAGCTACGAGACTATTCAAGTTTAAGGTTCAAGGTCCCGGGTTTGAACTTTGAACCTTTTACTTTGAAATCAAAGAACTATCTTAAAATTGTGTACTTCAGGATACCAAAGGTAAGACTTTTACACCTAAAGCGGGTGCAAATATATAAATTGATTTATTCCTGACAAGAAAAGAAGTAGAAAAAATCTGAAATTAATATCAGGAATTATCTGTCACTGCTGATAATCCGGATATAGGTATATTAATACTGATCTACAGGTTATTAAGATCTATCCTTATCTTAAGCATTTGCTCATGGTACATCCGGTTTTCGAGAAAATGCAGTGAGTATGTCAGTTCCATATTTATAGTACGGTTCCTGTAAAAAGTCAGATACATATCGGTGCGGTTATATTTTTTTGCCCTGTATATCGGATCGCCCCAGTAGAGATCACTGCCATAATCCTCATAGAATCTCATCAAACCATCTCCAATGTAATAGGTATTAAACAAACCTATTCCTTTATATTCAATCCTGGCTTCCATCAGTAATCCGTACATTTTGATCCAGCCCGTATTATCAGCTCTGGCCCTTTCAAATCCAGCCACCCACCCTGCATTTGTTTCAAATACATTCAGAAATGTTTTATCCGACAGATTGATCCCTGCGGAGGTCTTAAAGAGCAGATTATCATGATAAGCTTCACTGACTAACGGATTCATTTTGCCGGCATAATGATACATATGTCCAAAATGCTCTACATAAAATAAACCGTAATTATATCTTCCGCTGATACTGGCGATAAATGCCTCATTAACAGTCTCCGACATCCGTCCTGTCCAGTCGAGCCATGCTTTAACATAATTTCCGTTACGACGGTATTCAAGAAAGATGCCCTCTACAATTGGCCGATAATAGCTTATTGAATCCTGTATAAAAAGGCGCGGGTAGTTACCTGTAACCTTGTCGCGCGGGAATGCCCCCATGATAAAATTCAAAGGTCCCTTTGTCAGTTCATAATATGCTGTCGGATAAAAATTCTGAATTGTTTTCCGGCTCCCGAATTCATGCATAAGGTTTACTCCGATGCTTAATTTATGAACTGAATCCCATTTTAATCCGGCTTCCGGGGCGAACATAATCCCCGACATTGTCTGAGGTATCTTAACTTCAGAACCTCCAAATTCAAGATTATCAAAGAAAGAGAACAAACCAACCCGCCATATTTTCTCCTGTGAATATCCTATACCGTTGATAAGCAGCAAAATAACAAGAACCGGTATTATTTTCTTATATACAGAGATAATCATGCTTTAACAATCTGTTTTCCCCTGCAATCATAATGGATCCGTTTACCGGAATATTATGATTGAGGCTCTTATTTACCAAATAATCAGCATGTAGTATTTACTATTAACTTTATTTCCTTATTTTCGCAATAATATCGATGCAATGTCAAATATAGTTATTATACCGACATATAAAGAAAGTGAGAACATTGAAGCTTTGATAAAGGCTATTTCAGCCCAGGATGTTGCATTTGATATTCTGATAGTTGATGATAATTCTCCCGACGGTACAGCTGCAATTGTAAAAAATCTCAAGGGATCATTTAACAATCTGCATCTGATTGAAAGACCAGCAAAACTTGGACTGGGCACTGCATATATGACAGGTTTTAACTGGGCTCTTGAGAGAGGGTATGACTACATATATGAAATGGATGCTGATTTTTCCCATGATCCGGCTGATCTGGTAAGGCTTTTTAATATATGTAAAAACGGAGATGCCGATGTAGCAATTGGATCCCGATATATCAGCGGTGTTAATGTTGTGAACTGGCCTCTATCAAGGGTTCTCATGTCATATTTTGCCTCAATTTATGTGAGAATGGTTACCGGTATGAAAATAATGGATACAACTGCCGGATTCAAATGTTATAAAAGGGAGGTACTTGAAAATATCAACCAATATCACATAAAATCAGTCGGGTACAGCTTCCAGATTGAAATGAAATTTATTGCCTGGAAACTCGGATATAAGATTGTTGAGGTACCGATTATTTTCACAGATAGAAAACTTGGCTCATCAAAAATGACAGGCGGAGTTTTTAATGAAGCTTTATGGGGGGTGTTGAGAATGAAGTTCAGGAGCTGGTTTGTGAAGTATAAGAAGAATGTTGAAGAGTTGAAGTCAACAAGTTCCCCTCCTGGGAGGGGTTAGCTTTGCCGGCCGTAGCCAAAGGCGAAGGCTGGGGGTGGGTTTCTTACGAAGGTGAAGAAGTTGAAGGAGACGGCGTGTAAAATCATTAATAATGAGCAATATATTAATAAGAAACGCCACAATAGTTAATGAGGGACGGATTTACAGGGGCGATTTGCTTATTAAGGATGAGATTATTTCTGCAATAGGATTTCCCGAACAGGTAAAAGCATCGTCAGATGCGAAAATAATTGATGCATCAGGATTACTTCTTATCCCTGGAGTAATTGATGATCAGGTCCACTTCAGGGAACCAGGATTAACACATAAAGGTGATATTTTTACCGATACAAAGGCTGCTGCGGCAGGCGGGGTAACATCATTTATGGATATGCCCAACACTATACCCCAGACTGTTACTATTGAAGCTCTGGATGACAAGTACAGGTCGGGATCTGAAAATTCCCTTATTAATTATTCTTTCTATATAGGAGCAACAAACGATAATATTAATGAAATTATGAAAGCCGATCCCGCCAGAGTATGCGGCATTAAGGTTTTCATGGGATCATCAACAGGGAATATGCTCGTAGATAATGAGAATTCCCTCCGTGCAATATTCAGACAGGCAACTATGCCGGTGGTAACACATTGTGAACATGAGCCCACCATAAGAAGAAACACCGAAACATTCTGGAAAAAATACGGAGAGGATGTGCCGGTTAAAATGCATCCTCTTATTCGGAGCCGCGAAGCCTGCTTCCGCTCATCATCCCATGCAATAGCATTAGCCAGGGAATATAATACAAGGCTCCATGTCCTTCATCTTTCAACGGCTGATGAAATGAAGCTTTTCAATAATGAATTACCGTTAAATGAAAAAAGAATAACCGGCGAGGTTTGTGTTCATCATCTCTGGTTTGACGACTCCTTTTATGATGAACTTGGTACAAGGATAAAATGGAATCCGGCAATCAAGACCAAATACGACAGAGAATCGTTGCGTAACGGAGTCAGGAATGATCTGATTGATGTTATTGCAACTGACCATGCTCCTCATACGCTGAAAGAAAAAACGAACAGTTATTTCAAAGCACCCTCCGGCGGTCCTCTGGTTCAGCATTCACTGGTTGTCATGCTTGAATTGTGGCATAATAAAATATTCAGCATTGAAAAAATTATTGAAAAGATGTGCCACGGGCCTGCTGTTCTGTTTAATATTAAAGGAAGGGGATTTATAAGGGAGAATTACAAAGCAGACCTCTGTCTTGTCGATCCGGATAATCCATGGACTGTATCAGGGGATAACATATTATATAAATGCGATTGGTCGCCATTTGAAGGGACAACTTTCAGATCGAAAGTAATGATGACAATCGTAAACGGAACCGTAGTATATAATAAAGGTATGATCGACGAGGATTACAGGGGGCAAAGGCTGGTGTTTGACAGATAAGATAAGGCGTAAAGGTATTTTACTTTGTTAGGCCAATGAGCCGTTGTGCCATTATGCCGTTAAGCCTTTATGCCATTAAGCCTTTCTTACTACAAACCTTACTGTACTTCGTGTTCTCTGCTCAAGGAGTATTTCCCTTCCGGTTGTTATTCGTTCTATTGCCTCAGGTGTGTAATGCCTTATGGAAAGTATCTCTGCATTTTCGTTGTAGATAGCTAAAAATTCATCTTTCAGTATCTCAAGCAGGGCATCGACCTTGGATCTTTCATCATCAACGCATACATCAATGCTTACGGCGCTTGCCTCAACGAGGTTAACCTTGATACCTTTTTCTGTAAACATGTAAAATATCCGGCTCAGGTTATCCCCCATTACAAAAGATAAGTCTTTCGGTAGAATTGAAATCAGTATCTGGCACTCTTTCTTTATAAAAACAGGAATAATTTGTCTGAGGACAGGATCATCTGTTACGAGGGTTCCTTCTGTATCAGGAGCAAGAAATGACTTTACATAAAGCGGAATGTTCTTATTATGAAGTGGTTTTATTGTTTTGGGATGAATTACTTTTGCTCCGGAGAAGGTCATCTCTACAGCCTCCCTGTATGACATCTCATCAAGCTTACTTGCATCAGTCAGCCATTTAGGATCGGCATTTAACAGACCCGGAACATCTTTCCATACTGTAACACTCTCTGCATTAAGTATATTGCCAAGGATTGCAGCAGTATAATCAGATCCCTCCCGCCCAAGGGTTGTGGT
>CAZHRV010000016.1:0-3248 GCA_964535035.1 uncultured Rikenellaceae bacterium | reverse complement strand
CCCTTTGTCACCATAGCTATGCCTGTATCCATAAATATATCCGTAACGTCCCTTGTAACCATACATTCTCATATCGTCACGAATATCATTCATCAGAATGCTGATATTATTTACTCCGTTTGCCCTGCAGTCTTCAATTGTATCCTTAAGCAGATGTTTAATAGTACTATTGTGCCTTACAAGCATAATTACCGAATCGGCAATCTGGGCCAGCGAATAGGTATCGGATACTGAACCAATGGGAGCGCTGTCGACAATAATAAATTCAAATCTTTTTCTAAGTTCCTCAAAGAGTTCCTTAGTTTGTGCCGATGAGGCCAGCTCTGAAGGATTAGGCGGTATCGGTCCTGCAGGAATTACACTCAGATTATCATATCCCGATTCAAATATTATATCGTCAAGTTTATCCCTGCCAATCAGGTAAGTTGATATTCCCTTCAGATTGTCAATCCCAAATTCTTCAAATATCCCCGGCCGACGAAGGTCAAAACCAACCAGGACTGTTTTAGCTCCCGAAAGACTGTAGACTGATGCAAGGTTAAGTACCGTAAAGGTTTTACCCTCTGACGCCATCGAGGAGGTAACAAGTATTACAGGATTCTCTATCTCCCTGGTGAAAAACTTCATCCTTGTACGCACGTTCCTGAAGGCCTCTGAAATATTGCTTTGAGGTTCGCTCAGCACAACTGTCGGATTCTTGCTTTTGCTATGTGCAATATGTCCTGCAACAGGAAGATTGGTTATTTTCTTGACTTCTTCTTCCGTTTCAATCTTTATATTAAATATCTCCTTCATTATAAAGAACAATCCTGGGATTAACAGTCCAAGGATCAGTCCAATTGCATAATTCCTTGCAGGTTTCGGTTTAATGTTTGGCAGGACTATTCCGGCAGGATCTATTATTTCATTATCAGGGGCATTTGATGCCCTGGCAATCTGAGCCTCGGCCCGACGTTGCATCAGGTATGTATAGATCTGGTCGTTCAGTTTGAATTGTCTTTCTATACCGAATAACCCCCTCTCTGTTTCCGGCAGCTTGCGTACTTCAACCATAACATAATTCAGACGTTGATCGATATCCTGTATTGCCTGATTGTTGTTATTAATAAGGTTCCTGATATTCTCCCGGAGTGTTGCCCTGGCATTCTTCATTTGTAATCCTATCGTGGCAAGATATGGATTCTCACCCGCTCCGCTCCCTGTCATTGCAATCATCTGATCAGCCATCTTGTTTAATTCCAGGACAAGATTATTCAGAAGCGGGTCCTCTATTCCTATTACCGATGGAGCAATAAGGTTCCCGGCATCACTGTTTTTAAAGAGGTAGTCCATAATGTATTGATAATAATCGCCCTTTATTTTAGCCTCTGCTTTCATATTATCCATTTCCCTTGCCTGGTCAAATAGCTGCTGGGCCTGGAAACTGAGGTCAACCACCTGGTTGTCTTTCTTGAAATTCTGGAGACTTAATTCTGTTAACTTGAGGGAATCAGTAATGCTACTCAGCTGACTGTCAATAAAATCGATGGTATTGGTAGCAAACTGGTTCTTTTTGTCAAGAGTGCGCTGCCGGTACATTTTCAGATGCATATTAATAAAAAGCTGAGCTTTCGCAGGACATTCAGTTTTTGCAGAAAGTTTTACCATTGATGCATCTTTATCGACAGATGAGAGTTGCAGCACGCTGCTCCACGTTCTCAAAAGAGATTCATAACTGCTAAAGCTGAACAGATAGTTGCCTGCTGTTGGCTTACCGTTCGTTGATAAGTCTTCGCGGGGAATTAGAGTAAAAGAATAACCGTTACCTTCAATCAATTCACCATATTTTATCTCCCTCTCGAGATTGAAATTCTTAACCTCACCGGATGTCTTCTCAGTTGAGTAGTTATAAATTTCAATCTTTTCGCCATTTTTCAGGCTTTCAATCTTCAGAGTGCCATCTGTTCTGATAGTTACTTTAAATTTGATACCCATCGGCTGGGGCTTGCTTTTATCCGCAATAATGATAAAAGGTGCTTCGTCCCATATCTCCCTTGGCCTCCAGACCTCATCGATAAAATATGAAACTTCAAAATTAAGTTCGTGTAAAGTTTTTGAAACAAGGCTCCCCGATTCAATTATAAGTATCTGGTTCTGAAAATTGTACCAGTTCGTGTAATTACTATAACCTGACATCTGACTACTTCCGCCGAACATTGATGAGCTAAAAGGATTTTTGGATTCATCTTCAACAATCAGTGTCGCCTCAACCTGGTAGATTTTAATAGCTTTTTTATTTATAAACCAGGCAGCTGAAACGGATAAAAATACTGCCAGGGCAAACCAGTACCAGTTCTCTAAAAACAGGATCAGATATTTGCTGATATCAATATCAGCATCCTGAGGGCGTGTTGCGCGGGGTCCGGAGTGGATAGGGATTGGAGTGTTCATATTATGTATTTATGATTATTAATTTAAAGATTCAAAAATTTAAAGATTCAAAAATTCATGAATTTTTCTCCTTTATAAGTACTGCTTCGTAAGTATTTTATGAAGTTGCTGATTTGCTGACCTAATTCAATGGTCCTTTTCAGCAATTCATCCAGGACTTCCTGGGAAATATACCTGCTGTCAAAAGCACGATATGATTGATTTCTTGTTTCACCACATGATCCTTTTGCTACATAAAGAAATTGAATAAACTCCTTATTCCCACCACGTTCAAATCCTTCTGCAATATTATCAGAAACGGAACCGGATGAAGATCTGATCTGATCTCTGAGCTTATAATCATTTACAAACGGAGCCTCAGAAGTAATTTCAAAAACAAACTTGTAAAGTTTCCTTGCAAGTTTCCAAATTTCCAGATCTTCAAAGCGTTCGATTTTCAAAATTACCTTTTAATTCAAAAATTATAAACATCTCAATCATTGAATCATTGAATCATTGAATCATTGAATTTTCACCATATCCTGAAAAGCGTAACAATCCCTATTAGTAACGATACTGATGCTGTGAGTACACTGAGGTTCGGGGACAAATACTTGAGATAGGAGCGTTGCTTTAACGGCGTTACGACTATAACATCTCCCGGCTGAACGAAATAAAAAGGACTTGATAAAAACTCCTCGCTTAGCAGATTGACATAGAAAACATATGTCTCTGCGTCAAAATGCCTCAGCACCTTCACTCTGGAAAGGTCAGCGAATTCCGAAACCCCTCCTGCCATACCCACTGCCTGAAGCAGTGTAAGGTTATTGTCACCGGAG
>CAZHRV010000015.1:0-1632 GCA_964535035.1 uncultured Rikenellaceae bacterium | reverse complement strand
TGAAATCTTCGGAGCCTCCTGATTAGGATCCTTAAGCTTCTCGGGGAGTACAATCTCCATGATCTTGGCCTTATTGAAAGCAGTTGTAAGCATAAAGAAGACAATAAGAAGACACATAAGGTCTACCATAGGTGTCATATCGATATGCGGCGGATGCTTTTTGGTTTTCTTCTTCCCGTCTTTTCCTTTTTCTTCCTGAATTATTTCTGCCATATCACTGTTGTATTTCTTCTAAGTTAATTTTAGCTGCTTCAAGACTGGTAATCAGATTAAACCTGTTTACATTCCTTTCCTGTAGGATATCGAGGACTTTTTTGACAACCGAGAATTCAGCTTTTGCATCTCCTTTTAAACAGGCTTGAATATTAGGATTCTCCTGGCGGGCATATAATATCCACATTCCCAGTTGATTATCGGCCGAGTCCAAAGGAATTCCAACCTGCAGCTCATCCCTGGCTTTACTATTTTTAGCGTTCAGAAATTCTTTCATCTGCATTATCGGGACCCCCAGTGAAGATTTATACTTTTCAAAAGTTCTCAGCTCTTCCGGCGTGAATTCGATTCCGTATCTGTTACCCATATCCTGCAGGATTTTTGGTCTGTATTGCAGGAGAGTATCAGGACCGTTATCGAAGTTCATGAAGACTTTTCCATCATTTGAAATGAGGAAGGTCATCATATTAAAATCAGGTGTAGGTTTCTCTGAAATTGAAAATGGAGTATCAACAGTAGCCGGTTCAGGTTGTCTCATTGTAGTGGTAAGCATGAGGAAAATAAGTACTACCGAAAAAAGGTCAACCATCGGCGTCATGTCGATTCGGGGTGACTTTGTTGGTAATTTAATCTTTGGCATTACAGTTTTTTCTTATATGGTTAATCCAAAAGATAAATTTATTACTATACGTTTTTTAGGGATGTGGCAAAATTTTGTGTAAGGCTGAATCCTGCTTCGTCTATTTTATATGTATATGAATCAACTGACGTTGAAAAATAATTGAAGGCTATAATAGCTAAAGTTGATCCTGTGATACCGAACGCGGTATTTACAAGAGCTTCAGATATACCCTGTGAAAGAGCTAATGCATCAGGAGCTCCTGATTGGGCAAGTGCAGCGAATGCCCGGATCATTCCTAACACTGTTCCGATAAGACCTATCAACACTGAAATGGAAGCCAGAGTTGAAAATATTACCATATTCCTCGACAGCATGGGTAATTCAAGCGCAGTGGCTTCTTCGAAAGACTTCTGGATTGAAAGGATCTTCTGGTCTTTTTCAAGTTCCCTGTCCTTCTGGAGGTCGCGGTAACGTAACAAGCCTGCTTTCATCACATTCGCAAGAGAACCCCTCTGCTTGTCGCAAGCATCCATGGCTTCTTCAATTTTATCTTCATTAAGGAGAGTCTGAAGTTGGCGGACAAATGTGTTTAACCTGCCTTTTCCCTTGGCTCTTGAAAGTGTAATAATCCTTTCAAAAACGAAGATTATAAGCGCTAGAACACAGGTCATAAGAATAGGAACAATGAAACCACCTTTATATATGATCCCCAGATAGTTCCCCTCAAGAGCCTGGCCTTTCGGATTACCCCCTTCGAAGTTAACCGGATTACCCATTATATTGACAAACAATAAATA
>CAZHRV010000014.1:0-3923 GCA_964535035.1 uncultured Rikenellaceae bacterium | reverse complement strand
CCCCGGACCGGTATAGCCCATGGTAAAATTGATTCTATCATCTATGTTTCAAAAACTGTTGGTACAAAACGTAAAGCCTTGATTTATACACCTCCAGGCTACTCGAAAAATAAAAAATATCCTGTTTTATATCTTTTACATGGTATTGGGGGTGATGAACGGGAATGGCTTAACGGAGGCCAGCCTCAGGTTATTCTTGATAATCTTTATGCTGAAAATAAAATTGAACCGATGATCGTGGTAATGCCTAATGGCAGAGCTATAAAAGACGATAGTGCAAAGGGGAATATAATGGCCCCCGATAAAGTGCAGGGATTTGCCACTTTTGAAAAAGATCTTCTTAATGATCTTATTCCATATATAGAAAATAAATTCCCGGTAATTAAAGATCGCGAACATCGTGCCATAGCAGGTTTGTCGATGGGAGGAGGACAGTCGTTGAATTTCGGGCTGGGCCACCTCGACAAGTTTGCCTGGATAGGCGGATTTTCATCGGCTCCTAATACCAAACCTCCTGAACAACTGCTGCCCGACCCGGATGAAGCCAGGGAAAAACTGAAGCTGCTCTGGATCTCATGTGGCGATAACGACGGCCTGATAACGTATAGCCAGCATACACATGATTATCTGAATGCAAATAATGTTCCTCATATATTTTATATCGAACCCGGTGTGCACGATTTTAAAGTATGGAAAAATTCCCTTTATATGTTTTCACATCTCATTTTTAAACCGGTGGATGCATCAAAATTTACGAAATACAGTGTTACTGGGATACCCGCTTCAACCAATGTGAGAGGAGTAAAATATCCGCAGATATTACCAGACAGCCGTGCTATATTCCAGGTCAAAGCGCCTGATGCACAAAAGATTCAGCTCGATCTGGCAAAGAAATACGACATGGTTAAAAATAGTGATGGAGTCTGGGAAGTGACAACCGATTCCTTAACTGAAGGTTTTCATTATTACTCCCTCGTTGTTGACGGATTAGCTATTGCTGATCCTGCAAGTGAAACATTTTACGGAATGGGCAGGATGGCCAGCGGTATTGAAGTGCCATTTAAGGGTGATGATTATTATGCTATAAAGGATGTTCCTCACGGGGAAATATGTATAAAGCGTTATTATTCGACTGTCTTCAACGCATGGCGTCAATTCTATATCTATAAGCCGGCCGGTTATGATGTTAATATAAACGAAAAATACCCTGTATTATATATTCTGCATGGCGGTGGCGAAGATGAAAGAGGTTGGGCCACTCAGGGCAAAACAGATTTGATTCTCGATAATCTTATTGCAGCAAATAAAGCAAAACCAATGCTTATTGTAATGCCGGATGGAAACGTAAATGCACAGGGTTTCGGCGAAAATACACTCAGGTTGTTTGAAAGAGAAATGAAACAATGCATCATTCCCTTCGTGGAAAAGAATTTTCGCTCTGAAACCGGTTCAGGGAGCCGGGCACTTGCAGGCCTTTCGATGGGAGGAATACAAACTCTTTATGTTGGAATTAATAATACTGATTTGTTTTCATACCTTGGAATTTTCAGCTCCGGGTGGATAATGCCTACGCAGAAAGATCTTGCTGATAAACAGTATGATTTTATGAATAATAATCTTGACAAGATTAAAAACAATATGAAACTCGTCTGGGTAGGAATAGGCGGCAAAGAAGATATAGCATATAATAACTGTCAGACCATGATTTCCAAGTTTGATGAAATGAACCTGAAGTATACCTATAGTGATTATCCCGGCGGGCATGCGTGGCCTGTGTGGAGATACGACCTCTTCAATTTTGCCCAGCTCCTGTTTAAGTAGGTACATATAAAAAGGAGAATAGTTTTGATAAAGACTTATGACGTCTTCCTATTTTAAAGCATTATCTTATAAGTATTAACAGAAAAGGTATAAGTTGGTGTTTTTTAACTTGGAATTAATAAGATTTATTCATTATAAACAAAATTATGAGAAAGAGTCATCTGGTTTTTAATGTGCTTATTTGTTATTTTTTGACTTGTGTTGGAACTTACGCTCAGGATAAACTTTATCTCACTGAGTTCCCTTTAAAAGACGTGATATTACTGGACGGGCCTTTTAAACATGCCCGTGATCTGAATATTCAGACTCTTTTAAAGTATGACGTAGACCGCTTAATTGCTCCCTTTCGGGTAGAGGCCGGTTTGCCGGAAAAAGCACCGCTTTTCCCAAACTGGCAGGGACTGGATGGTCATGTTGGTGGCCATTACTTATCAGCAATGGCAATCAATTATGCTGCCACCGGTAATGCCGAATGCAAAAAGCGGATGGATTATATGATTGCTGAACTTAAAATCTGTCAGGATGCAAACGGAATAAATAATTCTGACTGGGGGAAGGGATATCTTGGAGGGATTCCAAACAGCCAGGTTCTCTGGGGTACTTTGAAGAAAGGTGATTTTAAGGCATACAGGTCAGCATGGGCTCCATGGTACAACTTGCATAAGATGTATGCCGGCCTCAGGGATGCTTGGGTATACACCGGAAATGAGGAGGCTAAAGCCATGTTCCTGAAATTCTGTGATTGGGGTATAGAAATCACCTCAGCCCTTTCTGACACACAGATGCAAACAATGCTCGATTCGGAACATGGTGGTATTAATGAAATGTTTGCCGACGCATTTCAGATTACGGGTGATGAAAAATATATGACTGCTGCAAAAAGATTTTCGCACAGGATGCTGCTGGACTCAATGTCTTCTGATATTGATAATCTTGACAATAAACACGCGAATACACAGATCCCAAAAGCAATAGGTTTTCAGAGGATCGCAGAACTTTCTCATGATAAAAAGTTTGCCGAGGCAGGTAGCTTCTTCTGGCAAACTGTTACAGGAAACAGGTCGCTGGCTTTCGGGGGAAACAGCAGACGGGAATTCTTTCCACCAGTATCCGCATGCATTGATTTTGTAAATGATATCGAAGGTCCGGAATCGTGCAATTCATATAACATGCTTAAGCTTACGGAGGATTTGTTCAGATCTGACCCTTCGGGGAAATATGCAGATTACTATGAAAGGACACTATATAACCATATCCTGTCAACCCAGCATCCGGAACATGGAGGGTATGTTTATTTTACTCCGGCCCGGCCGCGTCATTACAGGGTTTATTCAGCCCCAAATGAAGCAATGTGGTGTTGTGTGGGAACCGGTATGGAAAACCACGGGAAATACAATCAGTTTATTTATACCCATCGTCATGATTCATTGTTCCTGAACCTCTTTATTCCCTCGGAACTGAATTGGAGAGAAAAAGATATCACAATCAGACAGGAAACCAAATTCCCTGACGAAGAGAAGACTAAACTTACTATAACAAGGGGGGCTTCCCACTTTAAATTAATGGTTCGGTATCCATCATGGGTAAATGAAGGTGACTTAAAAATCACCATCAACGGTAAACCTGTATCTTATAAGGTCGGTCCGTTATCTTATATCGTTTTGGATCGTCAGTGGAAAAAAGGTGATGAAGTACAGGTTTTCCTGCCAATGCATAATACCATTGAACAACTTCCAAATGTGCCTGAATATATCGCAATAATGCATGGACCTGTTTTACTTGGTGCCAAAACCGGAACAGAAGATTTAAAAGGGCTGGTTGCAGATGATAGCCGATGGGGTCAAATTCCGGCAGGACAAAAACTCCCTGTCGACAAGGCACCTATCATAATTGAGGATGACAGATCAAAAATTGCAAATGGACTAATCCCGGTAAAGGACAAACCGTTAACATTTACAGTTTCCGGATTAGAAATGATCAATCCTGTAAGAGTCGAACTGGAACCCTTTTTCCGGATCCACGATGCAAGGTATATGATGTACTGGATGACTTTAACGAAAGATCAATACCGTTCATATATCGACTCATTAGGGAAACTGGAA
>CAZHRV010000013.1:0-10077 GCA_964535035.1 uncultured Rikenellaceae bacterium | reverse complement strand
GCTTCGGTTCTTCAGGAAGCAGGTTACAAAACAGGCCTTTACACATCTCCCCATCTTAAGGATTTCAGGGAGAGAATCAAGGTGAATGGCAAAATGATCCCTCAAAAAGAGGTCACAGCTTTTGTGAAAGAAAACCAGACCATAATTGAAAAAGTAAGTCCTTCCTTTTTTGAAATGACTGTTGCTATGGCTTTCGATTATTTTGCCCGCTCCGGCGTTGATGTGGCTGTAATTGAAACCGGGATGGGAGGGAGGCTTGATTCAACAAACATTATTAATCCAATAATCTCTGTTATCACCAATATAGGACATGATCACATGGATCTTCTGGGTAATACACTTGGGAAAATAGCTTTTGAGAAAGCAGGCATAATAAAAAAAGATATTCCGGTGATCATCGGCGAAACCCAGGATGAGACAAAGGACATATTCCTTTCGAAGAGCGAGGAGATGGGATCGAAGATCTATTTCGCTGATAGCTTTTTCAATTGTCGACTGGAAGAACATCCGGGTCTTTGCGGAGAACGTCAGTTTATAATTTATGACCTCTCCACGAAGAAAAAAATTTCAGGTACTATTCCACTGGGAGGCGATTACCAGAATAAGAACCTACAGACACTATTTCAGGCTGTTAAGATCGTTAAACGATCATTTGATATTTCTGAGAGCTCTGTTTTGAGCGGTTTGAGGAATACTGTGATCAATACCGGCTTTAAAGGGCGCTGGCAGATACTGAATACTAAACCTTTGATAATTTGCGATACGTGTCATAATAAGGAGGGACTGGAGTATGTACTTCGTCAGATCAGTAATGTACCTAATACCGGATTACATATGGTAATAGGATTTGTTAATGACAAGGATACAAGCTCTATACTTCCTCTTTTCCCAAAAAAAGCCAGATACTACTTTACCAGAGCTTCGGTACCCAGAGCACTTGATGAAAAGATCCTTCAATCACGAGCACGGGAATTTGACCTTTCAGGAAACAGCTATTCTTCTGTTAATAAGGCACTCAAGGCTGCCAGGAAAACAGCATCAGAATCCGATTTGATATTTATCGGGGGCAGTACATTCGTTGTAGCTGAAGTAGTATAATTTTTTATATTTTTAGCCAATAAATAATTATAAAAATGAGTATAAAGAAAACCTTATCCATTTTGCTTTTTCTGTTTTTGCTTTTGCCTCTCGCAGCCCAGAATGAAAAGAAAATAGTTATTCTGCATACTAACGATCTCCATTCACGACTTATGGGTTATGCCCCTGAATCAGCATATTCCCCTATGACAATTAATGATGACAAGACTGTTGGAGGATTTGCAAGGATTGCAGCCATCATCAGGGATGAAAAGGAAAAGAACGAAGGGACAACCCTTCTCGTTGATGGCGGAGATTTCCTTATGGGAACTCTTTTCCAGGGACTTGAGACAAAGACAGGATTTCAGCTGCGATTAATGAAAACCATAGGTTATGATGCTGTTTGTATAGGTAACCATGAGTTTGATTACGGGCCAGATAAATTGGCAGATATTGTTAATTCCGGGCTTAAGGGAGGAGACATACCGCCATTACTTTTGAGCAATGCTGTATTCGACAGCAAAGATCCCGGGGATGATACACTTGAAGAACTGTTTATATCCAATACTATTGGCAGGAAATTAATAATTGAGAGAGATGGACTGAAAATCGGCTTTTTTTCACTGCTTGGCAAGGTAGCCGATGATAATGCCGCATTTGCACCTCCTGTAACTTTTTCAAACCAGATACATACTGCAAAAAAAATGGTCAGGGAGCTTCAGGATGACGGATGTGAAATAATTATCTGTCTGTCACATTCCGGGGTATCTCCCGGGGAATCGGGAGAATGGTCCGGGGAAGATGTCAAACTTGCAGAAAAGGTCAAAGGTATCAATGCAGTAATAAGCGGTCATACACATACCCGGCTTGATAAGCCTATCCTTGTGAATGGCACTCCTGTTGTTCAGACCGGTGCATACGGTAAATTTGTCGGAAAATTATCCCTTACATATGCTGATGGCAATGTACGTTTTAGCGATTACTCACTTATTCCGGTCGATGACAGGATAATAGGAGACGCTTCAGTTAACAAACTTATTGAAGACCAGAAAGAAGCTGTTGCAACAGAAATACTTGAACCCCTGAAAATAGAATATAACGAACCCCTGGTTGAAGCCGGCTTTTCACTTGTTTGTGATGAGCAAGGTGATATTAAGAACAGCAACCTGGGTCCACTGGTTGCAGATGCCATATACAGCTATGTCAATAATCATTCAGAGAGTGGTGCAGATATCAGCATTGTTGCAGTTGGTGTGATCCGCGATATGATCGTTCCAGGATTCCAGACTGTTCCGGACATTTTCAATATAATGTCAATGGGACAGGGTGATGATGGTATTCCCGGATACCCGCTGGCAAAAGTATATGTCACGGGCAGAGAGCTTAAAAGTATTCTAGAAATACTTCAGGTTGCCTATAAATCAACACCCGGAAATTATTGCTATTATTCAGGGATGAAGGTTGATTTTGATCCTGAAAAAGGAATGTTGAGAAAGATAAATAAGATAGATATAATATCTCCCGGGGGAGATGTTAAAGAAGTAAATTTCTCAAGGAAGGAAAAAGAATTGTATTCAATAACAGCAAATTCATATATGCTTGAATCTGTGGGCATTATAAAGAAAATGAGTTTCGGGCTTTTAAATGTAGTACCGAAAGATGCCTTTGGAAATCCTATAACAGACATGAAAACAGCTGTTATCGATATTGACGGGAGCCTGGAGGGAATTCAGGAAGGCAAGGAATGGCTGGCCCTGGTGGAATACCTTACATCTATGAATGATACCAACGGGAACGGAATTCCTGATATTGACAGGAAATATAAAAGTGCAATTCAAACCTTCTTCAATATAAATTCCCCTTGAATTATAAATATGTGGTAAATATTGTCACCATGAACTAAAAGGATTATCAACTTCCAGTCTTGCTTTTTTGTTGGCCACAGCATAACCTAATTGAAAAACTGTCTCGGAAATAAGTTCCAGCTTTTTGAAATCTATTTTTTCAATCACATCGCCCGGGGTATGATAATCGGTGGGTAATCCTGTTGTAAAGAAGAGGACAGGAATGTCATGCTTTACAAAGTTGTAATGATCGCTTCGTGCAAAAAGCTGCAGAGGATGCTTCTTTCCGCTAAGGCTGTAATCGAAATCGAGAATAGTTCCTTTATCAATTTCTTCCGCGATGGCCATAAGTTCTGAGCTTTGATTACCAGTAATGACAAATACCTCCGTTGGTCCGGTCATCGGATTATCAGCAGTTGTGTCTGCCACACCTTTTACCCGGCCTATCATATCCATATTAATATCAATAATTGTGTTCTCAAGAGGTACCAGCGGATTATCGACATAGGATTTTGAACCGAAAAGGCCTATCTCTTCTCCTGAAACCCAAAGAAACATAACAGACCTTAATGGTTTCCTGTTAAGGCTCTGGAATGCTTCAGCCAGTGAAAGAACTGCTGCACAACCTGAAGCATTATCATCTGCACCCGCGTTTATCCCTCCGGCCGATTCACCGATATGATCGACATGACAGGAAAAAATGACATATTCTTTTTTAAGTTCAGGATCGCTTCCCTCAATGCAGGCGGCAATATTATTAAGCAGGATATCCTCATCCTTAACCGCTTCAGAGAATTTCAGTTTTTTGTCTTTTATCTCAAACGACTGAGGTTTAAGGCTTGTGTCAATTTTATTCTGGAGCTCTTCAAGAGTGTGTCCTGTTCCTTTCAGAAGTTCGTCGGCAACCGACCTGTGGACGAAAATAATTTTAGGCATTCCCGGCAAAACAAAGATACCGGTTTTCTCCCCTTTAAGAGTTTTTGTTGAATTAAGTTCTCCGGCATACCCGGGATACCGTTCTTCAAGGGATGAAAATCCGGATTTCGGATCCATTACAAAAAGCACAGCTTTTGCTTTGGAAAAGATAAGAAATGTAAGTTTAACCTGTATGCTCATGAACGAGGACCATTGTGTATCTTCGAACAGGAATTTCTTACCGTCCTCTGTGGTGGGAGCCCTGTTCATGACCAGCAGGATCTTACCTTCAGGCTTTATGTTCTTAAAATCATTATAACCGTATTTATCCATTTTCAGGCCATAACCAGCAAAAATCACCTCCCCGTCGAGTGTAAAATCAGAAGGCCCTGCAGGCACCAGCTGATAAACAGGTTTCTTTATTGTAACAGTATCGTTTTTATCCGATATCACCTGCACTGTAGTTTTGTCAGGATCAATGGAACTCTTTGTAATGGAGTAGGATTGATAATAACTGTTGCCGTTAATAGGTTTCAGCTTCATCAATTTTGCCTGTGATACAATATACTGCTGTGCCACCTCCAGTTCGGGTGCTCCATTCAGTCTACCCTTCAGAAGCGGTGAGGCAAGGAATGAAATATAGCTTTCGAGATCATCTGAAGTAATCACATCAGCATATGATATATTCTTCTGTGCTGATAAAGGATTAATTATTGCTGTAAGCAGGACTATAATGATATGCCGGTTAATTTTGATTCTCATCTGCAATTTCTATTTGTAATGGGGAACGGATTTTAAAGGTAGAAAAGTTTTCTTAAGTTTACTGGCTAATTCGCCAAAAGAAATGGAGGTCAGTATATTCTTCTGGATCGGGTTTCATGTTTTTATTTTCATGATGCTTGCTCTTGATCTTGGTGTTTTTAACAGAAAAGAACATAAGATACCTTTAAAAGAGGCTCTTTACTGGAGTCTGACATGGATATCACTGGCTATGTTATTTGGTCTCTTTGTTTTTTTTGAATTCGGGAGAACAAGAGCGCTTGAATACCTTACCGGTTATGTAATTGAATATTCCCTGAGTGTTGACAATATTTTTGTTTTTATCGTGATCTTCAGCTATTTTGCAATTAAGGAGGAATATCAGCATAAGATCCTCTTCTGGGGTATCTTAGGAGCCCTGATAATGAGGGGAATATTCATTTTTACCGGAGTGGCTCTCATTAACAGGTTTCACTGGATCGTAATAATATTTGGAGGATTCCTGGTTTTTACCGGTATAAAAATGCTTTTCAAGAAAGATGTTAAGGTAGACCCTGAAAAGAATCCCGTGGTTAAATTCTTCAGAAAGTTCCTGCCTGTATCTGATAAATTACATGGGAGCAAGTTTTTTATTAAACAGAACCGTCGGACTTATACTACACCATTGTTCCTTGTATTGCTGGTAATTGAGTCATCCGACCTGATTTTTGCCGTTGATTCCATTCCTGCTATTCTTGCAATAAGTCATGATACTTTCATTGTATATACTTCAAACATTTTTGCCATACTTGGTTTGAGATCTCTTTATTTTGCAGTCGCAGGTGTAATGGGTTACTTCCGGTACCTTAAAATAGGCCTGGCATTTGTACTTACATTTGTTGGAATGAAGATGCTTGCTTCATTCTTCCATATCGAGATCCCGATACTGATATCCCTTGCAGTAATAGTCTTTATTCTGGTTTTATCAGTTCTTGCATCAGTTCTTATCAGGAAGAAATGACCACATTTATCTTACTGACAGAGATAAGTATAAAAATCAGCCGGAAAATATTAAATTTACGCTGTATACTGAAAGATACCGGATAAGTTGAAGCAAGTCTAAACGAGTACAATAATGAGCTCTTCAATAAAAAAAACCGTGACTCCATGGCCGCTTATTGTCCTCTTTGTTATCCTTTCCACAAGTTCTATCGTAGCAGGATTTTTATATTACAGAATCCTTGAAACACATTTATTGAATGAAACCAAGGAACAGCTTTCAGCCATTGCTGATCTTAAGGTGAGGCAGATAATCCAATGGCGGCGGGAGCGTATATCTGACGGTATTTATCTGAGCGGCAACATACCTCATATACGCCAATTCTCCCGGTTTTTGACTGAAGAAGGCAATAAAAGGAATGAAGTTGATCTCCTGAAAAGCCTTGAGTCATATGTTGAAAACTACGATTACAGAAATGCCCTGTTAGTTGATAATGAATATAATGTAAGACTTTTTTACCCGGATCAGGATACAGTTATATGTGAACATCTTCAGAAAATGCTTCCCGGTGTTATTAGTAAAGAAGAGGTGATAATAACCGACCTTCACCAGACCGGGAAGGTCAGCTATTTTCATCTTGATCTCCTGGTTCCTTTAAAAGACCCCGATGTTACAGATACGTCAGTCTTCGGCGTTGTAGTTCTGAGAATTGATCCTGAGAAGTTGCTTTTTCCTCTTATTGAATCGTGGCCTGTTAGCAGCAACACTGCCGAAGCGCTGCTTTTTCATGTGGAGGGTGATGAAATTGTATATCTTAACAGACTACGGCATCTTGGGAGTGAAGGAATAGGTATGAGAATGCCGGTAACTGAAAACAGACTGCCCTCATCAATGGCTGTCCAGGGGATAAAGGAGACTACTGATGGCATTGATTACAGGGGTATCAGGGTGGTGGCGGCCATGAAAAAAGTACCGGGTACACCATGGTACCTGGTTGCCAAGATTGATCGCGAAGAAATATACGCATCACTTTCTGACATGATTGGGCAGATTGTAATAATAATCGTCCTGATCATTCTCACCTCAGGTTTGTTTCTGATTTTCCTTTGGTGGAACCAGCGAGCAAAATATTACCAGTCCTTAAACCGCGACATAAGTGAAAGGAAGCAGGCGGAAGAGACTCTCCGGGAGAGCGAAGAACGGTTCCGTAAAATCTTTGAGGAGAGCCCTTTCAGCATGATTATGACAGGTAAGGATATGGGTATTATTAAGGCTAATTCTGCTTTCTGTAAAATGCTTGGTTATGATGAAGAAGAACTAATAGGACTGACTTTCAGGGATTTCACTCATCCTGAACATATTACACAAGATGAATTGTCAATACTTCGTCTCATTGCACAGGAAATACCAATTTATCATACAGAAAAAAGATATTTAAGAAAAGACGGATCAGTTATATGGGGTTCAACCACGGTAAATATTATCCATAACAGTAAAGGTGAAGTTCAGCTCTTTTTTGCGATGATTGAGGATATTACTGCACGAAAAAAAGCAGAAGAGGATCTGATAGCAGCTAAAGAAAAAGCAGAGGAAAGTGACAGGCTGAAAACGGCCTTCCTCCATAATGTCTCACATGAGATAAGAACTCCAATGAATGCTATTTTAGGGTTTTCAGCGCTTCTTAATGAACCCAGGATTCAGGATGATGAGAGGAAACAGTTTGTCGAGGTAATATATCAGAGTTCGTCCCAGCTGCTTTCAATAATTAATGATATTGTTGATCTTGCCAGTATAGAAAGCGGGCAGGTCAGACTTAATATCCAAAAAATAAACCTCAATGATGAACTGCGTAAACTCAGTGAGCAATTCAGCTATAAACAAAAACCTCACGGTATATCATTAATTCTGGAAACCCCTCTTGCAGACAGGAATGCTGATATACTTACTGACAGCACAAAACTGATACAGATTCTCTCAAACCTGATAAACAACGCTTACAAGTTTACTAAAAAAGGTAAGATAAACTTCGGGTATAACCTGAAAGATGGCTTTCTAGAGTTTTTTGTAAAGGACACAGGTGTCGGGATTCCCCCTGAACATCAAGACAGGGTTTTCGACAGATTCTATCAGGTCGACAGTGCTCTATCACGGCAATATTCAGGTACCGGGCTGGGACTCTCTATCTGCAAAGCATATGCTGAATTGTTTGGAGGCAGCATATGGCTCACTTCAATACCAAATGAAGGGAGTATCTTCAGTTTCACCATACCTTATAAAAAGAAAGAAGGGTGATAATTTATTACACCCTTCCTTTATTAAATCTCGTTTTAAATGCACGATAATCAGGCACATTTAATCATAAAGGATATTACATCAGTATCTGTCTTGCGTATTTCACACAGTTCTTAACTTCCTTCACAGCATTTGACCATGGTTTTATCTGATATTCCAGTTCAATGTCGCAATAGATGGGCCATTTATTTTCCTTGATAAGCAAGAGAATATCCTCAAGGGGAACCTCTCCCTGTCCCCAAACCTGGTTGGTATTGGCAGGATCAGTATTCGGACCTGTTTTATCCTTAATGTGGACACTGAATATCCTGTCGTGATATTTTTCAATAATCTCATTAGGATGAATACCTGTTGATCCATAAAAATGTCCTGCATCAAAATTAAACATCACTGCCGGTGAGACCTCAAGGAACGGATCATAGCTAAAGCCTGGTTCTGCAAATTGCATATGATTATGGAATATTGCATACATTCTGTGCTTCTCCGCAAAAGGAGCCAGTCTTTTGACAGCCTCTTCGCCGAGTTCTTCTGTTACGCCCTTGGCGCCCATAGCTTTTGCGGCCTTAAAAGCGTAATCTATTTCCTTGTCTGACCATCTCGCTGGTGAAAACTTAACAATATGAATGCTGATCCCCTCGTCATCAAACATCTTGCGTACTTCTTCAAATTTTGACATAGGTACTGACAGGCGCCATTCTTTAAGCTCATTGTTGTATTTCTCTATTTCAGCCCTTATCTCTTCTGTCATTTCGAATCTTCTCCTGGGAGGTCCCGACTGTTGTGTATCAGCAGGTCCGAACATGTTCATCATGGGATTTTCTGGTGCTCCCAGATACTCTTCAAGGTCATCGCTCATCAACTCGATGGAAGTTATACCTGTCTCTTTGCAATAGTTAAGAATATTCTCAATACCACCGGGCATACTACGCCAGCTATAAGTGATAGCACCGATTTGTACACTGCCAAACTTCGACCCGCTTTCTTTGGAAGTGTTCTTGCAGGAGTAAACTATTGGCAGTATAAGAAGTGCTGCAACGATTATTTTACTCCCCATGAATTTAAGAATAGGGAGTCTTATTCTTAATATTTTATTTCCCATTAGTCTATTTTAAATAGTTAACTAATTATCAGATAATGTTAGTTTTAAAGGGTCCATCCGCTGCGATATTCATAATGAAACAGGCTGTTGGCTTCCGGAAGATTTGAAATCTTCATATTTTCGGCATCATATTCGAGTATAATATTATCTCTCTGATGCAGGACTGCAATATTTGTCAGCAGCATGATCTCTGTAACTTTAGCAGCAATTGAAAAATCATTACATGATTTCGTACCGTTCTTAATAGCATCGATCCAGTCCTCGAAGATATTATTTGTACGCGGCAGCCATGGATCCGGTCCCTTAAAGTCGCTGTCTGCAGGGATAAGTTCGGGCATTGCTCCGTGGCTCCCATGGGCGATGATGCCCTTATCGCCATAATACGTTGCATCTCTCATGGGACGGCCGGCCTCCAGTTCATTGGGACGCGGCGGCCTCAAGCCGCCATCACACCAGGTAACCTTTACCGGCGGTAGATAACCGCGGGCAGGAAATTCATAGGTGACAAGCTCGCACAGAGGCATGTAATCAGTACTATAAGGTGAACTTGTAGCCTGGATCTTTGTTGGCATACCAAGGTTAAGAGCCCATATAGGAGCATCAAAGATATGAGCTCCCATGTCGCCCATGGCACCTGTACCATAATCCCATAATCCTCTCCAGTTAAAATGGAATGCTTCGGGATTATAAGGTTTCTCAGGTGCAGGACCAAGCCATATATCGTAATTAACATTTTTAGGAGGTGTCACTCCCTCAGGTCGTTTTATATCACCCTGGGGCCAGAATCCCATCGGACGATTCGTTGATAGTTGTACCTCTCTGACACGGCCGATGACATCACCCTGTATCCATTCAACAGTTTTTCTTGTGCCTTCCGTGGCGTGTCCCTGGTTCCCCATCTGCGATACTACACCGGTCTCCTTTGCAATCTCGGCAAGCTTACGGCATTCGAAGATAGTTTTGGCCAGGGGTTTTTCAACATAAACATGTTTTCCGGCGCGCATGAAGGCTGCTGCAATAGGAGCATGGTTATGGTCAGGTGTACCGATCACAACAGCGTCTATTGATTTTTCCTTGTCAAGCATTTCACGCCAGTCGCTGTATATCCTGGC
>CAZHRV010000012.1:0-4381 GCA_964535035.1 uncultured Rikenellaceae bacterium | reverse complement strand
TCCAGCGTGGGATATGAACAAAGCGAATACAAAGTGAAAATCATTAGTGACGGGATATTAAATATTGAGTTGATCGATAAAACAATAGGTCTTAATGAAGTTATAGTTTACGGCGAACGTGTCGATAGAAATGTTACAAGCAATCAGATGAGTATTATAAAACTTGATGTAAAGAGTTTAAAACAATTACCCGTGGTTGCAGGAGGAAAAGATATTCTAAAAGGGCTTACAGCTATGCCAGGAGTTAAATCGGTCGGTGAGTTTAGTTCCGGCATTAATGTGAGGGGAGGGGGAGAAGACCAGAATCTTTATCTGGTAAATGGAACTCCGCTTTTTAATACATCACATGTTTTTGGTCTTTTTTCTGTCATTAATCCGGATATTGTTGAGAACCTGTCATTATATAAAGGACATATTCCGGCTATATACGGAGAGAGGGTGTCATCTGTCATCGACATTGAAACCATCAATAATCCTCCGGGAAAGTTCAGAATTAAAGGCGGTGTTGGTTCGTTTGACAGTAGAATAAACACTTTGGTACCTTTATATAAAAACAAAATATTCTTTGATTTAAGTGGCAGAACCAGTTACTCTGATTGGATCCTGAACAGAATGAATGATTATAACCTGAGGAATAGCAAGGTTTCTTTTTATGATATTAATGGCACACTGCATTTGAATCTGCCTGAAAATATTATTTCAATTTCGGGTTATTTATGTAGTGATGCATTCAAGTTTGCTTCAGAAGTAAAATATAATTACGAAAGTGAACTTATATCAGTTAACTGGAACCATATGATCAAATCAAATCTGGGTTCATATCTTACTTTATCTTATAGCAATTATCATGTAATAAAAGACGATATCAGCAGCACTTTTATGCAAAGTCGTATAAAGTCAGGAGTTAAATATACTGGTCTGAAATACAGAATAAAATATACCGGCATTCAGCATCATACAACTGATGCCGGGGTAAACCTGGCCAATTATGTTGTTCATCCCGGAGAAAAAACTCCGCTTGATACGATCTCATTGATAATTCCGGCAAGTCTGAAATCTGAAAATGCTTATGAGGGTGCAATTTTCCTGAATGATGAATATACTGTTAATGATTTTGTTACATTCAACACGGGATTAAGAATATCAGGATATCAGAAGCCAGATTCCGGTAAGATATTCGGTTTCGAACCACGTATTTCATCCAGAATTCTAATAAACGAGCATAGCTCAGTAAAAATGAGCTATAACCGTAACTTCCAATATATTTCCATGATTTCACAATCATTGGTCTCTACACCGGGTGATATCTGGAAACTGGCTGATTCAGACATTAAGCCACTCATCGCCAATCAGTTTGCATTGGGTTATTACCGCAATTTTATAAATAATACCATTGAAACTTCTGTTGAGGTATATTACAAGCGTTTATCTAACCTTATTGAGTATAAGGATGGGGCGGTACTTGAGATGAATCCTGATCTTGAAAATGAACTATTGAACGCCAAAGGCGCAAATTATGGTATTGAATTTTTATTAAAAAAGAACAGCGGTAAGTTTGATGGGTGGATCAGCTATACCTTTTCAAGATCATTGCGAAAAGTATCGGATCGTGATCAGAGTATGATAATCAGCAATAACAAGTTCTTTCCGTCAGCATACGACAAACCTCACGATCTTACCATTGTAGCTAATTGGCATGTCAATAGAAGATTGCAGCTCTCGGCAAACTTTACATATTCAACCGGCCAGCCAATCACCCTGCCCGAATATAAGTATTCAGATGGTGGGGAGATTATAGTTGTCTTTTCAAAAAGAAATGAATATCGTATCCCCGATTACCATCGGCTTGATCTTACAGTTACTCTCGATGAAAGCTTAAAGATAAAAAAGAAATTGAAAGGATACTGGAGCTTTTCTCTGCTCAATGTCTATGGCAGAAAAAATCCTTACACTGTATATTATAAAAAAGAAGATCCAGGTGAATTTAACAATTTTAACAGCTTTAGTTTATATAAGCTTTATCTTATCGGTAAACCAATACCAACACTGAATTATACATTTGTATTTTAAAACATATCATTATTGATAAAAGTATATAAAATACCCTGGATTCTTTTAGTAGTGATTGTCACTATTACTTCATGCAGGGAATTGTATTTTCCGGATGAAATCAGGTCTCTTGAGCAAACTCCGGTTATCAAAGGAATGATATGTGCAGGCTCTTCCCCTGCAGTAAGCATATCTTATGCTATGGGTTATTATGAAAACAAGGAGATACCTGTGAGTGATGCTACGGTGGTTATTACCGATAATTCTGGCAATCAGGTTGAACTGCCTGAAGAATCAGCCGGTTCATATAAACCGGCATCTGCTGAATTTAAAGGTGTTATCGGACGTATTTATACGCTTCATGTCAATACTCCTGACGGAAACGAATATGAGTCAGATCCGGTGAAGATTAACGAAAGGCCGGTAATCGACAGTTTATATGCCCGTCTCGGTGAACTGGATGTTTTTTCATATAATCCTGACGGGGAACCTGTTACAAGGTCGAAGATACAGAATGGTTTTTATCTTTTTACTGATTTGAGTGCAGAAACAAACTCAACTGTTTATTACAGATTCAATACCTCGGTAATAAGACTATTTAATTACCTTATACAACCACCCTGGGCTCCACAAGCATATTTTATTTATATATGGGAACATCCGGTTGTGATTGATGATATTTATAGTATTGATTTTACAACTGCAGATAATGGCCGTCAGATATTACCGGAACATAAAATCGGCTATTTACAATGGATTGATAATCCCCCCCCTTATGCTCTTTCGTCATCCGCCTCTCCCTGGGTGGTGATTTTAAAGGTTTATGCCATATCAGCCGGAGTTTATGATTATTACCATTCAATAGACCGGCAATTAAATTCAGATGATCAGATGTTTGCTCCGGTTCCTTCACAAATAAAAACCAATATTCATTGTGTAAATGATCCGGCAAGGACAGTATCGGGAGTATTTGAAGCATCATCAATGGCCGTTAGTTACAAAGCTTTTCTTTATATTAACAAGAATATGCTCAGATCAAAAATTCTGTCATCATTTCCTGATACTCTTGGAAGTGGTTCTTTTTCATCAGCGCAAAATCCTCCTGACTTTTGGGTTTCATTTGATAACGAGATAGATTAATTTAAGAATAATGAAAAATAAAATACAAATATTCACCTTTGTTTTGCTTATCGCAGTAATAAATAGCTTACACATATATGGGGGATCCGTTAACAGCAGGGATTATCCTGCTGATAATTGCGAGAAGATATTTGTACACCTCGATAAAACAGTTTATGTGGCAGGCGAAAATATGCACTATAAAGTATATGTGGTAAACGGAAAATCTCCGCTACAGGTTCCTGAAAGTAAAATTCTGTATTTTGCACTTTCGGAGCATAAAAACGGGAAACAAATATTATGGCGGGTAAATCTCAACAAAAGCACATTACACGGTTCTTTTCAGTTGTCCGAAAGCATGAATGCAGGTCTCTACGAGCTTGCAGCATACACAAACCGGATAAGAGAAGGCGTTCCTGAGAATATCTTCTCCCGGGAATTGTTCATTCTGAATTTAACCAAAGAGACACCTGATTCTATTTATATACCTGTTTCGAATGCTGTAACTGACAATCAGACCAGGTTAGTAACAATACCTGATAACCAGCCTGACATCCGGCTGCGAGCTTCAAAATCTGTGTATCGTACAAATGATAAAGTAGTACTTGAGATAAACGTGGATAATTTGCAGCTCAATGATACTGCAAACCTTTCATTGTCTGTAACAAAGGAAACACCTTTCAGTGGAATTCTTCATAATACTAATATAGTTGAACAATTTAACCGATATAAAGAAAAAAATGATAAACCCTGTTTCAATGGTCTGGAGAATTATACATATATGCTTACCGGTCGGATATTGAGCAAAAATGATGGTCAACCTGTCAATGATGCCAGAATATTGCTGGCAGTTGTTGATAGTGTCTCTCCAAAAATAATGTACTCTGCCGCAGATTCAAAAGGTAATTTCCGTTTATATCTGAATCAATTCTATGATAATAAGGAAATAATTCTTCAGCTTGCGGACAACATTGAAAACACTGATATATTATGGGATATAGAAAAAAAGAGCATCCCGTATTCGGGAAATTCTGACATATCTGTTCCCTTATCAACTGAACAGCTGACATCATTAAACCAGGCAAAAGATATCAGACTCATCGAAACAGTATATACAGAAGAAATGATCGGGAAAAAGATACATGAAACGATGTCCGGAATAAGTTATTTTGCCTGTCCCGATATAATTATCGTTCCGGCCGATTATACTGAA
>CAZHRV010000011.1:0-4554 GCA_964535035.1 uncultured Rikenellaceae bacterium | reverse complement strand
TGCCTTACAAGCAGGGGGTCACAAGTTCGAATCTTGTAGCGCCCACACCCGTTTCTCGTCGATAACACTATAAAATATATTTCAATTGATGATGCAATATTTGATAAAAGATTATCAAATATTGTTAAATATTGTGAGAATAAACCGGAAACTGATCGGAAACTTTTTTATATCACTATTGAGAATATATACCCACTGTGGTTTTAATTAAAAAATGTTGACTCTGTTGAATATTTCAATGAAATTAAAACTTAATGCGGTAGCAACTTCCAATAAGGGGGCAATACATATTTGTACCGCAGTCTGTCCTGAATATCGGGATGTGACTGTCGGTGCGGAGCCGTGGAGGAGAGGAAGTAGGTTCGTTTTGTATTGCTCGTCGAGAAAGAGTTTTACCGTTATAAAGGATGGACTGGAAATTGACATTTGTTGACTGATCTTGGTGAGATATAGGATTGGTATTGTGTTTGTTATTAGAAAGTGTATGTTGATATTAGTACGGATTGGTTATTAAAAATGAGGTCAGCGGTGCGGAAGCATGGAGGAGTATGAACGAACAGCAAAAAAAACCTTCTAAATTACTCGATCAGGTGCGAAATATTGTCCGTACTAAACATTACAGCATTCGGACGGAACAAGCCTATGTTACCTGGATAAAAAGGTTTATACTTTTTCATGATAAGAAACATCCTAAAGAGATGGGGGCAGTCGAAATTAATCGCTACTTATCTCATTTGGCTAATCATGATAATGTGGCTGTTTCAACCCAAAACCAGGCTTTAAGTGCATTATTATTTTTATACAAAGAAGTATTAAGGCAGGAGCTTGATGATTTGGGAACGGTCATTCGTGCTAAAAAACCCAAAAGACTGCCAGTTGTGTTGACTCCGGAAGAGGTACGGTTAATTCTAAATCAATTGTCGGGTGTACCCTGGTTAATGGTCAGTATGCTTTATGGCGCTGGTCTCAGGCAGATGGAGTGTCTCCGTCTGCGGGTCCAGGATATTGATTTTGAATATAATCAGATTATGGTACGCTCCGGCAAAGGGGATAAGGACCGCCTGACAATGCTTCCGCGGGTAGTTAAAGAACCATTACGTAGGCACTTGGACAAAGTCAGAATGATCTACGACGATGATCTGGCGCAGGGTTTTGGGAGTGTGTATTTACCGGACGCATTGATGAAAAAATATCCAAATGCAGGTAAAGAATGGGGGTGGCAATACATATTTCCGGGATCGGAATTATCGATTGATCCACGCTCAGGGAAAAAACAGCGGCATCATGAAGGCGAATGGGTATTGCAGCGGCTTGTCAAAGAGGCCCGCCTGAAATCCGGTCTGGTAAAGCATATTAGTTGTCACACTTTTCGGCACTCATTCGCGACCCATTTATTGCAGGCGGGTTATGATATTCGCACAGTACAGGAGTTATTAGGACACCGTGATGTTAAAACCACGATGATTTATACACATGTTATCAGTCAAGGCGGGCAAGGTGTTCGGAGTCCTGTGGATTCATTGATGACATGAGTGCTTAGGGAATTTTATCCGACAATCGGGGATTTATCAGACTTGAATAAAATCCTCCTACTTATTAAAATATAATGTAATTTGAGGATGTGATTTCAAGAAATAACAAGAGTAAGGAGATTTTTATCCGATGAATTATTCAGATATAGTCTCTTATCTCAGCAGAATAAACCATGTTAGATGAAGTATAAATACAGACATATATAAGCATCTGTGCATAGTCATACCACAAATAATAATACTTATTCATATCCTCGAACGGATAAGCATAATCGTCATAATTATGAAGTAGCAGATATATTTAACGAATATTCGGAAGAATATTTAAATCATCATAAAGTAACTCCATATCAGCGTAAAGTTATAAATGCTATCCGCCGGTGTCGCAGTGCAGCGCTGGGCTACCATAAACTGACGTGTGACATATGTGGTTATGAGCAGATCGAATATAATTCTTGTCGTAACCGGCACTGTCCGAAATGTCAGGGGCGTAATCGGCTTCAATGGGTTGCCAGTCGTTTGCGGGAATTATTACCGTTTCCCTATTTTCATCCGGTATTTACGGCTCCCCATTTATTAAATGCGCTGGCCTTATATAATAAGCGAATAATATACGATTTATTATTTCAGGCGAGTTCCTATACGCTAAAGATATTTGCCGCTGATCCGAAATATCTGGGTGGATTACCGGGTTTTATTGGAATATTACATACCTGGGGACAAAATCTGTGCTATCATATCCATATCCATTATATCATGGCGGGAGCCGCCCTTAACTCCGACGGATCAGGTTGGGTTCGTTTACCTTACAAGGAGAAATTCCTGTTTCCGGTCAAAGCGATGTCCCAGGTTATGCGCCAGAAGTTTACGGAGTTATTACTCAAAGCCTATCATAATTATCTATTGGTGTTTGATGGTAAGATCGCTGACTTGTCTGATGAGAGTAATTTTCGTCAGTTTGTGCATAAATTAGCCTGGGAGAATTGGGTAGTCTATGTCAAGAAACCCTATGCCGGGCCGGAAGTCGTCTTGAAATATCTGGGACGATATACGAATCGCGTCGCGATAGCCAACAGTCGAATCATTGATATTCATGATGGTAACGTGCGTTTCAAGTATAAGATATATCGTGATCATACAGTAACACCCGCGACGATGACCCTGTCGGCGACGGAATTTATCAATCGTTTTTTGTTGCACGTATTATCAATCGGGTTTAAAAAGATCCGCTATTACGGCTTTCTGAGTAACAGTTTACGGGGGGAGTGCCTGGGTCTGATACAAGAATATTCCAGCCAATTAAAGGATAATCTGACTGATATTGTGTCAACCGTAAAGTCGTGGATATATCATTGTCCCTGTTGTAATGTTGGGGAACTTCACTATAGCGGTTATACCTGGATGCCAATATTTGAACCGAGTTAATTTATTTATGGGACGTAAGAGCCGGGAAAAGCGAGAGCGCCACCGGAGACGGCAGAATGATCATCTTCCCTCAGACCCGATCGGCTGGGCGGAAGCGGATGGAATCCATTATCTAATGCCCGGAGTACCGCCATCTCCGGAACAGATCGAGGCCATTACCGCCGAATATCAGAACCAAATCCGAAAGTCACCACTATGGAATGAATGGATCAAGCAATTTGGGGCGGAAATGGCCGAAGAAATGCTCAAAGAATGCCGCTTTGAAATAAGACCTAATCAAAAATAGAAGAGATGATTGCCCATAGGAATATAGAGACATCTAACCATGGCATGGAACGAACTCTGAGAGCTGTTCGATAAAATATAGATAAGTGCATTATATGAAAAAATGTTTAATATTAACAGGTCTGAGCTTCGCTAATCTCAGAGTCGCTCATGCCTTATTCGTTATATTTTATAGAAACTGGTAATTAAGAATGAAGCAAATAGCATTAAAAATAATCTTTGCAATTATTCTTATTTTGAATACAACTACATATGCAAAAAATAATTGGTTTATAAAAAGCGGTATAAATTATTCAACATTAGAAAATATTGATGATACTGATGGTAAGTTTGGATATTCCGTCGGGATTGAAAAAGACTGGCGAATTCTATATGATTTCTATTTCGTAGGTGGAGTCCATTATAATACCAGAGGTGGGATTATAAAAAATATAACTGTGGGATGGGGTGATGATATTAAT
This sequence comes from uncultured Rikenellaceae bacterium, assembly GCA_964535035.1. Classification (GTDB taxonomy): domain Bacteria; phylum Bacteroidota; class Bacteroidia; order Bacteroidales; family VadinHA17; genus LD21. Next base: position 851 of record CAZHRV010000011.1, on the reverse strand, counting down.
CCTGTATATCAAGAAGATATCCAAATTTTTTTGCACTATATCAGTATTCCACTATTTATACAATATACAAAACAAATTAACAAACAATTATCAGTCAATTTTTTTGTTGGGACATCTATTGAACCCACAATAGGAGATAATTCAAAAGAAAAAAATCTTATTTTAATTTATGATCCTAATATAAATGCTAAAGATGAATTTTCTTATCCAGAATATTATGTAGCTGACGATTTTGCATGTAACCATGGACATACGACAAATGTAGGCATTGGGATAAAATGGTCAGATTTTGTAATAGATTATTTTTATTCTTATGATTTATTAGTTAATTCAGTCACTAATACCATTGTTAGAAAACACCTACAGTCTCATTTCATAAGATTAGGTGTTAAATTATTTTAAGGTAAATATAACATTCGCGTGGAGCCGACGCTTAGAGCTGTGGACTTGAGTTAGATTTGGGAGTTTTCATGGCAATTATGAATCATTGGAAATCGCCCGCGCGGCTCACGCGTCGTCGTTAGGGATATAGGAGAGTAGATATGAAAAAAATAATCCTAATAAGTTTTATTATAGCATTTTGTATAATTCATTTTTCATGTGAAGATAAAATAATTACTCAAGAAGAAGAATCACTAGAATATTCAGAACATATTTTACAAAATTATGATATAACATCTATAGCATTTGACAGTAAAGGGGTTGCTTGGATTGGTACTTTTAAGCAAGGAATAATTAAGTATGACAATTCTGCAAAATATTATTATTCAGATAACTCAAATTTACCTGATAGCATGGTTGTTTGGGATTTGACCGTTGATAAGAATGATGTTGTTTGGATTGGCTCGGAT
>CAZHRV010000010.1:0-62933 GCA_964535035.1 uncultured Rikenellaceae bacterium | reverse complement strand
CTTGAATGCCCATATCAATAAGCTGAGTCGTCAGGTAGAGATTTCTTTCAAGATTAGAGGCGTCGACAATATTGACAACCACATCAGGTTTCTTATCGAAAATATAATTTCGAAGATATATCTCCTCGGGAGAATAGCTTTTCAGTGAATAGGTGCCGGGAAGATCAACCAGCGAAAAGGCATATCCTGACTGCTTGTATTTTGCCTCTTTCGAATCGATGGTGACACCTGCATAATTGGCTACTTTTTCCGAGGAGCCCGATGCGTAATTAAAAAGAGTTGTCTTTCCTGAATTGGGATTACCGATAAGCGCTACCTGGATGTTACGGCTCTTCTCGATCCATACAGTTTTATCTGCTACTCCATCAAACACCCCGTTTGGATAAGGATGCTCTTCGGGTATTTCCCCCTTTGCTGCCACTTCAATAAGTTGTGCTTCACTGCTTCTGAGTGAAACATAATAACCCATGATCTTGTACTCAACAGGGTCTCCCAGAGGTGCTTTTTTTATTACCTTAACCCGTTTACCGGCCAGGAAACCCATCTCCATGAGCCGTTGACGGAACATACCTCTACCCTTGATCTTAAGTATTATCCCTTCTTCTCCCTCAACAAGATCATATAGTGTAACCATCTTTAAAAATAAAGCTACAAAGATAACCAGAATTTTGTATGAATGTTCGAATGTTAGAGTGTCTGGTCGTTAGTTGATTCTTACTTTTACAACTATCTTTCTGACAGTCTTATTCTCACCATCCTTAAGACCAGGGCGGTGAATATCATCGGGGAAAAAGATATAGATTTTTCATCTGTTTGATTTTTTTATATAGAAGTATCTGTTATTTCTTAATCCCTGATAACCAGGTTATGAAATAGTTCTTAATAGGTTTAACTAGGTGATATTAAAAGCCAATATATGATATCACTATTCTGTAGCATCTTTCCATAAAATCTTCAACTGATGTCATGCTGATCTCCTTAAGGGGCTTTATTCTCTTCCTTATATTATAAACAGCTCCGTTTGAAAATTGTGAATTGGTAAGTATATCTGCAAGTATGGCTGCTACGGAAGAGGGCTTACGCATAAATGGTGCTGCAATCCTGTAAAGAAATCTGAAAAGAGGACTCTGCATACGGTATATTGATGAAGAGAAGACGCCCGGATCAAGGCTGAAACACCTTATGCCTGTATCGTGGTATTTTTCTGCCATATACCTGCACATAAGTGCCATTAACAGCTTTGAATCTGAATATGATCTAAGCGGATTGTAATTAGCAGCTTCCCGTGTGAAGACAGATTCAAATTTTCCCAGCTTATAAACGAGCGATGTAACAGAGGCGACCATGAGGGGACGGGTGTTTCCAAACCTCCGGATAATTATCTCATTAAGAAGAAAATGTGACAAGAAGTTGACCTGGAGAGTATATTCAAATCCATTCTTCGTTGGTGTATAAACGGGTGGACTGAGAACACCGGCATTATTTATTATGATATCAATATTATGGTTTCCACATATTTCCTTTGCCGTATCTGCCGTCTTCTTCAGATCACTGAAGTCAACCCGGTATAATCTGAATCTTTCTTCATATCCCGGTAAAATAAGTGATTGTCTGCCTGTAGCTACGACATAATATCCTCGCTGCAAAAATAACTTTACAATCTCAAGTCCAAGTCCTGAAGTACCACCTGTTACCAGGACAATCTGTAAATCGGAACTGGATTTCTGCATAATGCCGATGAATGAACTAATTTTAAAATTCTTATCAATTCAACCAAATAAGAATTTTTCAGGATTTATTTCGCACATAAGCTCCTTCTGCCTGTCGTCGAGGTGATTCGTCTGAATAAAATTGTACAGGTATTCATTGTAAGACTCTGACCAGATAAGGTTAATGACATAATCGGAACCGAAGAGGATACGGGATTCGTTATCTGAATTCATTATTTTCATAACCTTTTCATAATCTGCCTTATGTGGAGTCTGGCAGGAGCAGTCAGTATAAACGGACTGGTTGGTTTCAAAGTAATTAAGAATTGTTTTCTGCCACTCTTCTTTGCCATTATGCTGTGTACCCAGGTGGGCAAAATTGATTCTCAGATCTTTAAATTCAGGTCTTGAAAGGACTTTCTTCCATCTCTTCGAGGGGTCTGTCAGTTCATAGGCATCAGGTGATGTTATATATCCTCTGTCACTGCAATGTACTGTAATGGGTATGTTTCGTCTTATGCACTCGCTGTAAAGGAAGCGAACCTTTTCAAGTTCGCTGTTATTCTCCTCGGGCCACGGATCAAAGCCCAAAGGAGGATACAGCTTGATGCCTGCGAACAGGTATGTATAATAATCATTATCAACCTGCTCCTTATTTTTAAAAATCATCTCTTCAAGGTCAATCCTTACCGTACCAAGCTTATCGAAAAGCTTCTTTTGCCGTACAGCCGTATCAATATCCTCCTCATACCCTCTGAAATATTTATCAAAAAGCGCTACTATCTCACGAAGATCATAATTCTGTGTATTGATTCCCAGAAAGGGGTATATTTCGAACAGTTTCTCCTCTTTCGATATCGATGTCGGTACAAGTTTCAGCCTCCGCTCTTTTTCAGGATGAATGATAAGGTCGTAATTATAATAGAACCAGATCGCATTAAACAGGTCAACAACCTGATTCATGACGGGTTTAGAAGGAGGAAGGTTGTAAAAACAATCCTCATTCCTGAGATTCTTATAACCAAAATCCATAAGCAGGGGAGACAGTACAATTTTATTATATTTTGCCCCGCTCTTATTGCCGAAATACCTGTTTCCCTTAAGCAGGAAATATTCGGTATATAAGAAATGGTATTCAATCGCCCCTTCTATAACAGAAAGAAGGTTACGAAAATTCCTGGCATCAGTACTGAGATATTCTTTAATCCTTATTGCCGCTTTTGCAGACGCCAGGATGAGCATCCACAGGGGCAGCAATTTCATCATAAACGGGAATTTCAGCAATACTTTCCTGATACTGTTTTTACTTATCAGGTCATCACGCATAAAAAATGCCAGGAGATTCGGGTGACTCAGGTCAAACAAATGGTAATGGATATCATAGAATTTCCGCCCCATATTTCCAGTCAATTTCAGGATTATAAAGCCTGTCGCCTATCGTTTCTTTTACCAAACCTTTTCCATCAGGAGGATATTCCTCAGCTCTTTGGCAGCAAGGTTCTCACGTATCGCTCCTTCATCAGCAACTGAAATATGTCCTGTCTCCTCCGAAACAACAATCACGAGGGCATCAGAGTGTTCCGACATACCAATTGCTGCTCTGTGGCGCATCCCGAATCTTGTCGGCAATGTATACTGATCAGTAACAGGAAGAGTACATCTTGCTGCCAGTATCATCTCGTCCTCTATCAATACAGCCCCGTCATGCAAAGGAGTGTTCTTGAAGAAAATCGTTTCCAGTAATTCCGCGCTAATTTGTGCCTTAATTATTTCACCTCCTTCAGAATACATACCAAGTCTGCTCTGCCGGCCTATCACGATAAGAGCTCCTATTCTCTTTGATGCCATTGATTCGGAGGCCCTTACAATTTCCTCTGCAATTATTGGTCCGCCCGGATTGGGTTTTGCAGATGTAAAGAACCTGGTTATTGCGAATTTCCTGTTTGCTATATACCTGCTGCCTATTATCAGAAGAAATCGCCTCACCTCCTGTTGAAAAACAATAATGAGAGCAATTACTCCCACACCTATCACCTGGCCAAGCAATGAACTGATGAGCTCCATGTTGAGTGCTTTAACGATAAGCCAGAACAGGTAAATAAAGAAGATCGCAATAAAAATGCTGAAAGCTGAGGTTCCTCTAATGATCCTGTAGAGCTGGAACATTATAAATGCGACAAGAAAGATGTCAATTATATCCAGGACGGAGATGGGTACTATCATTTCTAATTTCTATCTTAATATTCAACTTGCATTTTAGTGTTTTTAATTATCTCCATAAGTCTGACAACCTGAACAGCCTCTTTCACATCATGCACACGCAAGATATCAGCACCTTTCATAAGCGCTATGGTGTTGAGTACTGTTGTCCCGTTAAGTGCCTCCTCCGGACTGATGCCAAGTGTTTTCCAGATCATTGATTTACGTGACATACCTGCCAGCAAAGGTAATCCGGAAATTGAAAAATCACCAAGACGATTTAGAATTTCAAAATTATGTCCTGCTGTTTTTCCGAAACCGAATCCCGGATCAATAATGATATCCTTGACTCCGGCAGACTGTAACCTGACAATTTTACTACTGAACCACACCAGGATATCAGCAACGACATCTGTGTAAACAGGATTATCCTGCATGTTTTCAGGCTTACCTTGCATATGCATCATAATATATGGAATATTCAGCTGTTGTATAACACTGAACATGTCTCTGTCAGCTTCTCCTCCGGAAATATCGTTTACCATATGGGCTCCGCACTCACTAACTGCTTCTCTGGCTATTTCCGATCTGAAGGTATCAATAGAAATTATTATTTCCGGAAATTCCCTGTTTATAAGACTTATAGCCTTTAGAACACGTTTTTTCTCCTCTTCAGGAGGAACATGTGCAGCACCGGGACGGGAGGAATAACCACCAATATCAATAATATCGGCGCCATCTTCGATCATTCCCGCAGCAGTTTTGAGTATCTCCTTTTCCTCAGTTACCCTGCTGCCCTCATAAAAGGAATCAGGAGTTATGTTGATAACTCCCATCACCTTTGGTATGCTCAAATCCAGCAACTTACCTGCAACATTGATATATTTAGGTTTCTCAATCAATTTAATTTCCATTATTCTCCGAAATTAATGAATTTACCTGAAATGGCAATTAATTTAGAGTATTCACCTGCTATTGATTTTTCTGAATACCTTTGGCCAACAGCCTGAAACCGTAAAATGAGTTTGATGAATTTTATTTTTCATCTTTGGCCAAGGGTTATTACATTTGCAAATTAAGAAATAAATAAAACATGAAGCTGCTGGTTGTTGAAGGGCTTGATGGAGCGGGTAAATCAACACAGATCAGGTTATTGAAGTCGTTCTTTTCAAAGAGGGGCCATAGCTGTGAATATCTTCACTTTCCAAGAACCGATACACCCTGGTTTGGAGAACTGATTGCAAGATTCCTGAGAGGTGAATTCGGGGCACTAAATGAAGTCGATCCATGGCTGGTGGCGATGCTTTATGCAGGAGACAGAAAAGATGCTTCGGATCTGATTACCAGCTGGATGAATAAAGGGAAGATAGTCCTTCTTGACAGATATACCTATTCAAACATAGCATACCAGTGCGCTAAACTTGCCAACGCCGGTGACCAGAAAAAACTTATGAAATGGATACTGAATCTTGAATTCAGACATTTCGGGATACCCCTCCCTGATCTCAATATTTTCCTCGATGTGCCGTTCTCATTTACAGAAAAGAAACTCTCTTCGTTAAGATCAGGGCAAGACAGAGATTACCTTAACGGGACAAAAGATATACACGAAGAGTCTCTTGCTTTCCAGAAGAAAGTGCGTGAGATTTACATTGAAGTAGCCAGGACCAGTGAACAGTTATCTGTTGTAAACTGCAGTGATATTTACGGGAACATACTGCCGCCACAAGTGATCTTTGAACGTATTTTAGAAATCATAAACGGAAAAAAACTCTTTTAAAATGAAAATTTTAAGGATCCTTAGCAGAATAATTATCGGAACAGTTTTTATATTCTCAGGAGTAGTAAAGGCTATTGATCCTATGGGTACAGTATATAAGTTACAGGATTATTTTACCGCATTTAACATAGATTTTCTTACAAGTTTCAGCCTTCTGTTTGCAATTTTTCTCTGTTCGGCTGAATTTATTGCAGGATTAAGCATTCTGTTCAATATACGGCAAAAAACAGGCATCTGGATCATAATGATCATGATGATATTCTTCACCCCCCTTACATTTATCCTTGCGCTTACAAACCCGGTTTCTGACTGCGGATGTTTTGGCGATGCAATTCATTTAACCAACTGGCAGACATTCTGGAAAAATATTATTTTGCTGGTGCCTGCTCTATATCTTTTTTTAACACGGAAAAGAATAGCTGCTCAATACGGATATACAAGGGAGTGGGTAATAATATCCATTGTGATGGTTATTTTCGTATCTTTTATATTTTATAATCTGAAGTATCTTCCCATAATCGATTTCCTGCCATACAAAAAAGACACATACATTCCTGATCAAATGATCATTCCCGAAGGCAAACCGGTTGATACATATGAGACAACATTCATTTATGAAAAAGATGGCCAGGTAAAGGAGTTTACTCTTGATAATTACCCGGCAAATGATACAACATGGAAATTTGTGGAACAAAAGTCTATTCTGATTAAAAAGGGATATCTGCCTCCTATTCATGATTTCACAATTACCACCATCCATGACGAGGATCTCACAGATCAGATATTATCATCGCAAAAACCTGTAATACTTATGATTGTCAGGAAACTTGAAGATACTGATCAGGAATTGCTGAGAAACGGATTTGAACTCGGATATTACTGCATGGATAATATGATCGACTTTTATATACTTACAGCCTCAGGTGCTGATGAAGTAATGAAATTTGACAACGGACTCACCTTCTGCTTTACTGATGAGATAACACTGAAAACCATGATCAGATCAAATCCCGGTTATATGATGTTAAAGGAGGGTACAGTAACAGGTAAATGGTCATGGGCAAATCCTCCTGAAAAAGAGGTGTTTGTCGAAATGTTTTATACACAATAAATTTTAATTTTAATACATAATAATATGAGAAAAAAGATTGTAGCCGGTAACTGGAAAATGAATATGGATATGCAAGAGGGACTTGCATTTGCACAAGCTGTTGATGAATATTACAGAGTAAAACCTTCAACAAAGGCAGAGGTTATACTGTGTACACCTTTTATACATCTTTCAGGAGTTGCTGAAATACTGAAAAACGGGAATGTGTCGCTGAGTGCTCAGAACTGTGCATCAGAACCATCTGGTGCCTACACGGGAGAGGTATCTGCAACCATGATTAAAAGCACCGGCGCCGGTTATGTCATTATCGGACACTCTGAACGAAGAACATATTACCATGAGGATGACAAGCTTCTTAACAGGAAAACAACACTTGCAATTGATAATGGTCTGTCGGTAATTTTTTGCTGTGGCGAAGTAAAGGCGGAACGTGAGGCAGAAAAACAATTCAGCGTTGTCAGGCGACAGCTTGAGGAGGGCCTGTTCACTCTTTCTGCCGATGATATGAAGAGAATAATTATAGCTTATGAACCTGTATGGGCAATCGGCACAGGACTGACAGCGACTCCCAACCAGGCCCAGGAGATGCATCAATATATCCGCGGGCTGGTAAAAGAGAAATATGGAAATGAATCTGCGGATCAATTGACTATACTCTATGGCGGAAGCTGTAAACCGTCGAATGCCCGTGAGATTTTTTCAAAACCCGATGTGGACGGCGGACTGATTGGCGGTGCCTCCCTGAAGAAAGAAGATTTTACAGCTATAGTGGAAGCTATTTAAGATGCCCCCCAATCTCTCTGAAAGATGGGTGGAAGCAGAAAAGTAAAATTATGTTTAAAAGACTGGCTTTATTGATTCTTATAACTCAGGTACCTTTTCCTGGTCAGCTTTTTTCACAGGTAAGATCTCCCTTTACCGGTGATCCGGTAAAATACCGTGAGGAACTTATACAATTCATGGGACCAAACCTGAATGATGAACAAAAAACCAATCTGAATAATTTTCTTACAAGCTGGGACAGTGTTGCCTTCAGCAGGGATAACATGACACGGATAATTGATATCACCAGCCAGTTCTCAGCCAGGTCGATGAGACCAGTACCTCACTTTAATGACTTTTTCCTGACCCTGAAAGCTTTTAATGAAAAGGGGGATGAGGAAGAGATCCTGGGCACATGGCTCACAGGACTCAGTGAGACACTCTTCAATCCAAGGTTCTCAACTGACAATATTGCCAGGTATATCAGGAATACCGGGTTGATGATCAAAGATAATGTACTCTCCGAATCATCGGCAATCCGCTGGAAAGTAAAGGACAAGCCACTGATATTTTTGCATGACACCGTATTCTATATTGAGGTGAAAGATGCTACTCTAACCTGTTATTCACAAAAGGACAGTACTGAGATATATAATGTTTCAGGCTATTATTTCCCTGATATACAGCAGTTTCATGGCAAAAAAGGCATTATAACGTGGGAAAAAGCAGGCTATGAAAGGAAAGATGTTTACACGGAAATTGAAGATTATATCATCAACATTACAAGAAACAACTTTACTATTGATTCTGCAAAACTGACACACAGTACATATTTCAGAGAACCAGTTTACGGAACCCTGACTGACCAGGCGATCACTTTTAAAAATAAGGAGAGAGCCAACTTTCCGCGCTTTGAAACATATATTAAGGAGTTCCGGCTGGAAAATATTTATGAAGGAGTAAATTATGAAGGCGGTCTTACTTTTGAAGGAGCAACAGTAAAAGGTTCCGGAACACAGAACCTGCCTGCAAAGATCACTCTTTTCAGAAATGACACACTTTATCTTAAGATAAAATCAGATGAGTTTATCTTTTCCAAGGCCGGACTCAACAGTGCTGAAGTAAATATGTCGCTGTACCTCGATGAAGATTCGATCTATAATTCAAATCTGGGATTTTCCTATAATTCAGCAATGCGGCAGGTAAATCTTTTTCGCGGCAGTAATCCGGTTTCAAGAAGCCCCTATTTTAATTCCTTTCACAACCTCGACATGTATTTTGAGTATCTGTCATGGGACATGAACAGTTCAAAAATCATACTTTCAAGACCGAGAGGAGCTGCACTGGGGCAGGCACAATTTGAATCCACCTCATTCTATGATGAAAACTATTTCATGAGGCTGGCTGGAATTGATGATTACCACCCCCTCTTCAGGCTTAAAAAGTTTGCGGAATGGTTTTATTCAACCACATTCCCAGTTGAGGAATTTGCCAGCTGGCTAAACAGACCTGTTGAAGCTGTTACCGGTTTGTGTATTGATATGGCCAACAGGGGTTTTGTTTTCTATGACCGAAAGTATAATGAAATAACACTAAAGAACAAGGTTGATGATTTTCTTGAATCTTATGCAAAAAGAAAGGATTATGATGTCCTTAATATTATCAGTGAAACATCAGCCCCAACTGATAACGCTATCCTTGATCTAAGAAATTTCCGACTGACAGTAAACGGCGTATCAGGAGTCTACCTGAGTGATTCACAGCGTGTTGCAATATACCCCTATAAAAAACAGCTGGTAATAGGAAAAAACAGGAGCATTGCCTTCGATGGAATCGTTCAGGCAGGTCTGTTTACCGTCTTCGGTCACAATTTCTCATTCGACTATGATACTTTTAAATTAAGACTCGAAAAGATTGATTCCATCAGGATTGCAGTGGAAACAAAGGAAAGGGATGATTATGGTAATCACGTGATCAAAGAGGTCGACAACCTGATCCAGATGGGAACCGCAGATCTTTATATCGATGAACCGGATAATAAGTCGGGATTGAAGAACCTTAAACAGTATCCGATTATTAATGCTGTAACATTCTCTTACATCTTCTTTGATAATTTACCGGGACTCGAAGGAATATATCCTCAGGGGGACTTTTATTTCAAGGTCGACCCCTTCATCTATGAAAATATTGATCACTACTCGAACGAAGATATGAACCTTGCCGGTGAATTCATTGCAGGAAATATTCTGGAGCCAACCCGGCAATATCTTACTATACAGGAGAATAATTCCCTTGGATTCAATATGGCCGTACCTGAAGAGGGAATAGAGGTGTACGGGAAAAAGGGCATTTTATACGATAATCTAAGTATGAGCAATAACGGACTAATCGGCAGCGGTTCCCTGAAACACCTGACCTCCACAACCGTATCGGAAGAGTTTAAATTCTTCCCTGATTCGATGCTAACAGAGGCTTCCGCATTTAATGTAATAAAAGACGGGGCCGGGCTCTTTCCTGACGTTAACAGTGAAGATGTCTCAGTAAAATGGATAACAAGGAAAGATGAGTGGCTGGCATCAAATGCAAAGGGCAAAAACTTTGAAATGTTTGAGAATGGAACAACACTTGACGGGAGCCTTACGCTCACACCCTCTATCCTAAGTGGATCAGGAATTGTTAATACTGTTGATTCAAGGATAACCTCCGATCTCTTCAGTTTTTCTACCAACCAGATAAAAGCGGATACTTCAGTTTATAACTTAAAATCAACCTCTACTGCAGGATATGCATTCATTGCTGAAAATGTCAGAACAGATGTCAATTTCGGTCTTCAGACATCCCAGTTTCATCTGAACACAGATACATCAATGGTTAAATTCCCTGAGATCCAGTATAATTGCACCATGACAGATTTTACTTATGATATGGCAACCCGGGTGCTTAATATGGAACAAAAAGGAAAAACAGGTTCTGAGCTGCTGCCTCCGGATAAACTCCTTACACTTGATTTTACAAATCTCGACGAGCCAACCTTCTTTGCAACAAATGTAATAGGAGATACCATTTCATTCTCTTCATGGAAAGGGACATATAATCTTGACGAAGAGTATATTGAAGCAGAAGATATCAATTATATCCATATTGCCGATGCCCTCATTCAACCTGAAAAAGGGAAGATCACTATTAACCGGAGAGCAAAAATAAAACAACTGCAGAATGCTGTTATAGCAGTTAATAACAACCATATACTTCATTCAGCAAAAATTGACATAGAATCGACAAAACGGTATTATGGTAGTGCAGTTTACGATTATATTGATGAAAACAAGGAGGTACAGCAAATAAGTTTTCCGGAAGTTACTGTCGATACAATGGCAACAAGCGCAAAAGGTTATATAGCTGTCAATCAAAATTTTATGTTAAGCCCCTATTTTACATTCTCAGGTGATGTCAACCTCTATGCCAGAAATAAACTTCTTTCATTCACCGGAGCGTCAGGGATTATTCATAATTGCGATGAAATTAAAAGCTACCCGGTTAAATTCAAATCATATATCGATCCTGAGAACGTCATGATCCCGATAAGTGAGAAACCGCGTGATATTAACGATAATATGGTCTTTTCCGGTTCATTTATCAATATTGATTCAATTCATATTTACCCTGCATTCCTCTCAGCACAGAAATCCTGGACCGATGCAAACCTGGTCAACTCATACGGATTTATTTATTATGAGAAAGCCAAAAACAGGTATCTCATCACATCACGTGAAAAACTGGCTGATCAGAGCCTTCACGGTAACATGATAGCTTTTGACAGGAATTACTGTCTTTTATCGGGTGAAGGGAGGCTTAATTTTGGAGCAGATTACGATCTTGTCAATATGACAAGTGCCGGGAAAGTAATACATAAACTCGATTCCGGAGATGTTAACATTGAAGCTGTTATGGCTTTTGACTTTTATTTCTCCCCGGAAGCCCTTACGATAATGAGCGATGAAATACGAATGATGCCAACACTGAAAGCGGTAAACCTTAACAGCGAAATATATAACAAGGGGATGAAGGACCTTTTGGGAGATGAAGCTGCCAATCGTATAAAAGAGGATCTGAATCTGTTCGGAACAACCAGGAACCTGCCAAAAGAATTCAATTTCGAACTGCTGCTTAACGATGTAAAGCTCTACTGGAACGAATCTTCATCCTCATTCAGATCGACAGGGAAAATAGGTATCGGATTTATAGGAACACAACCAGTTAATGTATATGTTGACGGATTTATTGAGATCCAGCGAAGAAGATCAGGAGATATGTTTGATATTTATCTCAAAGCTGATGAATCAACATGGTACTATTTCTCCTATATAAGGGGTAATATGATGACACAGGCAGGGAATATTAATTATAATACGCTTATAGCCAATACAAAACAGAATCTCAGGAAACATCCTGACTCTTCGGTGAGAGAACCTTATACATATATGATAGCCGTGGAGGACAGGCTTGCAAGATTTCTAAGAAGAATGACAGGCACCGATGATGCCATGAATCCCTTAAACCAGTAGAAGGTTATTTGCTATTTTTGTATAAAAGTTACGCGATGCAGGTATTTTATGCCCCTGATGTTTCCGGTGATATTTACATTCTTAATGAAAAGGAATCAAAGCATATAATCAGGGTTCTAAGAATGAATAAAGGGGAAACCGTCAGATTAATTGACGGAAAGGGTAACTTGTTTGAGGGTATAATAGCTGATGCTGATCAGAAGAAATGTAAAATACAGATCCTTAATGTTATTAAAGATTTTGAAAGGAGAAATTACAGGCTTCATATCGCTATATCACCGCTAAAGAATCCTGAGCGGTTCGAATGGTTTATTGAAAAGAGTGTCGAAATAGGTATTGATGAGATCACTCCCCTGATCTGCAGGAACACTGAAAAACCAGGTATAAAACCTGAGCGTATCCGGAATATTATCATTTCTGCCATGAAACAGTCACTTAAAGCTCATGATACAATCCTGAATCCACCCTGCTTATTCAGTGATTTTCCGGATAACAAAGCAAAAGGGATTGTGATGCTGGCACATTGTAACAGCAGAGCTGAACGTAAAAGTATTGCAGAGGTATATAGAAAAGGAGTCCCCGCAGTTATTATGGTTGGGCCCGAAGGTGATTTCTCTGAAGAGGAAACAGATATGGCTGTCAGAAAAGGTATTATCACGGTACACCTCGGGAACAGCCGGCTCAGAACAGAAACGGCAGGCGTTGCCGCCTGCCATTCCATTTACTTTATCAACCAGTAAACACTTTTATCAACTGGTGAAAAACCACCCCGTCATGACCCTTCGGGCATGACACCCCCCGTTACAGCGGGGCAGGCTCTCCTTTAAAAAGGAGGGGAAAGTGCTGATTTATAATATATTAACTTTCTCCTCCTCTTCAGAGGGGGCCGACCGTAAAAAAATTGCCCGGGGGGCAATTTTAGGTAGGAGCCAGGTTGAAGGGGAGCCCTGACCGAAAGGTTAGGGGGAGGTGGTGCCTTTTGAGACAGCCCCTTTTTTTTCAGTTTATATTTCTGATTTTCTTAATTGTACGGCTTATGAGCCGTTCATCAGGAACAGGTCTGACCTGTTGCAAAAGACCGATCACATCACTGAACTCCGTGAAAAAACCCCATGCGTCTTCATAAAGGTCAATTCCGTCAGTACTAATATCGCGATATGAAAGGAACGGAGTAGAAGTTGATCCCATAGGCGTCATGTTTTCATTTTTTTTGTAAACGCAATGCCCGGACTATTATTGTTTTTTTAAAGGAAATTTTAAATGCATAAATTTCCGTTAAGGCAATACGGCGCCAGAACGTTAAGCCTTAATGCCCTAATGCCTCAATCAAGTGTAAGACTTATCTTTTTCTCCTCCATCAGCTTTCTCATATTGATGAGGGCGTATCTCATCCTTCCCAGGGCAGTATTGATGCTGACATCGGTTAGCTGGGCGATCTCTTTGAAACTCATACCCGCATAGTGGCGCAGAATAACCACTTCCCGCTGATCGTCCGGAAGAAGGTTGATAATTTTCCTGACATCCTTTTGTATCTGTTTCCTGATCATATTATCTTCAACCGTATCTTCTGCCATTTTCTTTGTATTAAACAGATCCGACTCATAGTTGTCGTTCGATATTGTATTCATCTGCTTTACTCTCCTGAAATGATCAATTATAAGGTTATGGGCAATACGCATGACCCAGGAAAGAAATTTTCCGTTATCGTAATACCTTCCAACCCTTACAGACTGTATAACTTTCATAAAGGTATCCTGGAAAAGATCTTCAGCAAGCGCCTGATCGTGTATATATAAATTTATATACCCAAAAACTTTATTCTTATGACGGTGGATTATTTGCTCAAAGCAAGACTGCTCACCTCCTATGAACCTCTGTATCAGTTCATAATCGGATATCATTTCTTTCATAGCTCTCTCTTTAAATTACCAAGAGTAGAGTTGTTTAATAGGCAGTCCCTCCTTATTTATGATATTTAACGTAACACAAAAGAAAGCAAAATTTTTTAAACTTAAAATATTACTTTTGAATTTTAACAAAAATTTTACATGAACAGCCTGAAATCAGTGATGAACGGAAGTATTGAAATCAGAGGGGCAAGGGTTCACAATTTAAAGAATATCACTGTAAGTATACCAAGAAACAGGCTGGTTGTAATAACGGGAGTTTCGGGTTCAGGGAAATCATCACTCGCTTTTGATACTATTTATGCAGAAGGTCAGAGAAGGTACGTAGAGAGCCTGTCGGCTTATGCCCGCCAGTTCCTTGGCAGGATGAACAAGCCGGAGGTTGATTTTATTAACGGCATCCCCCCTGCCATTGCCATAGAACAAAAGATAAATTCACGCAATCCCAGATCCACCGTTGGAACATCAACCGAGATTTATGACTACATGAGGCTTTTTTTTGCCAGAATCGGGCGCACCTATTCTCCTGTTTCAGGCAGGGAGGTAAAAAAACATAGTGTTGATGATATAGTCAGCTTCCTGGCATCTCTTCCGGAAGATACTAAGGTCATAATCACCTCTTCTGCAGAAATACCCGATAACATTAATGTAAAGGAATACTTTAACTTTATCAGCAAGCAGGGATTTGACAGAATTGAATCAGAAGGTGAACTTATCAGAACCGATGAAATAACGAATCCTGAAGATTATAAACCCGGACAGCGGGTTAATATAGTTATCGACAGACTAATTATCACTCACTCGGAGGACAATTTCAGCAGGGCAGCCGATTCTGCCCAGACTGCTTTTCAAACAGGTAAGGGTTATTGTCAGGTGTTGATGCAGGGAGAAAAGAAAATCAGGAGAGAGAGTTTCTCAAATAAATTTGAAGCTGACAGCATACAGTTTGAAGAACCGTCTGAATATCTCTTCAGCTTTAATAATCCTATCGGTGCATGTCCTGTTTGCGAGGGATACAGTAAAATTATCGGCATCGATGAAAATCTTGTAATTCCTGATCAAAACCTTTCTGTATACGATGATGCTATTGCATGCTGGAAAGGTGAAAAGATGAAAAAATGGAAGGAGCGTCTTATTAACAACTCCAATCTCTTTGATTTCCCGATACATAAACCATATTACCTGCTTTCCGAAGAGAAGAAAGAGCTCTTGTGGAAAGGGAACAAATACTTTTACGGATTAAACCGCTTTTTTCAGTACCTGGAAGAGAAAAAATTCAAGATCCAGTACAGGGTTCTTCTGAGCAGGTATCGTGGTAAAACCACCTGCCCGGAATGTAAGGGTTCAAGATTACGTAAAGAGGCCGGATATGTAAAAGTTGCCGGGAAAACGATCCAGGAGCTTGTTAACCTTCCTGTGGACAATCTATTCAGGTTCTTCAGTGAAATATCTCTTTCTGATTCTGATGCCGCTATTGCAGAGAGGCTTCTGAAGGAGATAACAATAAGGCTTCGTTTTCTCATCGATGTCGGCCTGCCATATCTTACTCTCGACAGGCTCTCATCAACCCTTTCAGGCGGAGAATTACAGAGGATCAATCTGTCGACATCGCTTGGCAGCAATCTTGTCGGTTCAATGTATATACTTGATGAGCCGAGCATCGGACTGCATCCCAGGGACACTAATCTTCTCATAAAAGTATTGAAGGAGCTCCGTGATCTCGGGAACTCTGTAATAGTAGTTGAGCATGAAGAAGAGATCATCAGGGCTGCCGATGAGATAGTGGATATGGGTCCCGAGGCAGGCAGGCTCGGCGGTGAGGTCGTTTTTCAGGGAGGGCTGGATCTTACAAGCTTAAATCCTTCACTTACAGCTGGTTACCTGAGCGGCAGGCTCTGTGTACCGGTACCGGCAATAAGAAGAAAATGGAACAGTTATATTGAAATCAGGGGAGCCAGGGAAAATAACCTTAAATCGATAGATGTAAAGTTTCCGCTTCATACAATAACGGCGGTCACAGGAGTAAGCGGATCCGGAAAATCGAGTCTTGTATCAGATACTTTGTACAGGTATCTCTCAAAAAAAATATATGGCAATAATCTGAGGCCGGGTAGTTTCAGTGAGATCACAGGGGATATTGCAGGTCTCACGGGTACTGAGATGGTTAATCAGAATCCGATAGGAAAGTCAAGCAGGTCAAATCCGGTAACCTACCTCAAGGCATACGATGAGATAAGGAGGCTTTATTCCGAGATGCAGGCATCGGTACAGAATAACTTCAAAGCATCACATTTTTCATTTAACATTGAAGGAGGGCGATGTGAGGAGTGCCAGGGAGATGGAATAATACGGGTAGAGATGCAGTTTATGGCTGATGTAGAGCTTACCTGTGAAGTCTGTAAAGGCAAGAGATTCAAAAAAGAGATCCTTGAGGTCAGGTATCATGGTAAAAACATCTATGATATGCTTGAGATGACTATTGATGATGCTATTGACTTCTTCAATAATCATCCGGGAAAGAGTGAGAAGAGGATCATCAATAAATTAAAGCCATTATCGGATGTAGGACTTGGTTACATAAAAATGGGGCAGTCATCAAGCACTCTTTCCGGGGGAGAGAGCCAGCGTGTAAAGCTTGCCTATTTCCTGAGCCAGGAAATAGGCACCGGTCATATCCTGTTTATTTTTGATGAGCCTACCACAGGACTTCATTTTCATGATATAAACAAACTTCTTATATCATTAAATGCGCTTGTGGATCATGGCCATTCTGTAATTCTAATAGAACATAACCAGGAGGTTATAAAGAGCTGTGACTGGGTTATCGATCTGGGGCCTGAAGGCGGAGAAGATGGCGGTTATGTTGTCTTTGAAGGAAAGCCGGAAGATATCGCGAAATGCAAAAAATCGCATACCGGAAAGTATCTCGCCAGAAAGCTTGTTATGCGGTCCCCAATTTAAGGGCGAAAAACAGGGACGATGCATACAACGTCCCTGTAATATTTTCTGCTTAAGATATTATTTATTCAGTTTAAATCCGAACATTATAGCAACACATCCGCTTGCAGGTGTATCACCGGCCTGGTTAAAGGATGAAACCTTTATCACAAGTTTTAACTGCTGACTCGATTCAAGTTTAAAATCCCATGTGCTGGCATAGTTATTTTCCTTGTTCGAATAGAGAACATTTTTATTTATATCCATGATTTTAAACTCGATGGCAGGAAGGCTGCCCTCACCAACTATTGCAACCCTGTACTCCATATCGGAGTAAAATGTTTTATATAGTTCTGCCTCTTCGCCTTCAATAAGGACTGCTGCATGGTAGTTCCCGTCATGTGTATAGCTGGCAAGTTCAGGAAGACACTCTTTCCTGGCAAATGCCTTACACTGAGCATCAGTATAACTATTTAAGGCAAAGACAAATAATATAATAAGTGATATAGTCTTTAATAGTCTCATAGCATTTTATTTTACAAATGAATTTCTGATCTCAGCAACTACAACTGAAAGTTCCAAAAATACCTCCTGAGTCATATCTGTCTTTACTTCAGATTTCAATACTGTAGTGTTTGAGGCAGGATCAAATTCAGGTCTGACAGGTGATGTATTAATCTTTATCTTGTCGAAAACATTTTTAAGTTTTGCTACTTCGATCATCAGTTCATCTACAGCAGGATTTCCTTTACTACTATCAAGAAGATTCAGCAGTATGTCGATTGAAAGTTTCTGATCGATGATCCTTCCTACCAGTTTATTGGTATTTAACTCTTTCTTATCAACCAGCTGAGTAGAAATATAAAGTCCTTCCACCCATCCTCCAACCAGTACCATGGCAGCAGTTGCGGGCTGTCCATTATCTTCGAGGTATGAATTTGAATTCATGAAGGTCTGGGATACAATGTCCATGATAACCTCACTGTTGTTGATATTTTCCTCAAGCCGGTCAATATCCTCCTGTTCAATGGCCTTCAGGATACCCAGTCCATCAGCCATTTTCTTAGCTGCATTCATATAGTCGATCAGGAGCTGGGTTTGTTCGTATAAACTTGCAAAGCTCAGATCGCATGTGTAAGCACCCAGGTTAAGAGCCATTGACTTGCTTGTTACATATGTATTAACACTGGTAACCGGGTTCAGCAGGGCTTCATCGAATCTTGCCCCCGCAGATTTAATAAGCATTGCTGACTCAAGAGGGGAAGGTAACGCATTGAAAATCTTCTCTGCCTGCTTAATATCCTTTAATATTGCTGTATTATCCTGTGGTATTTCAACCGGGATCTCCTCCTCGGGTGCTTTTTTACCACCTTTACAGGCGGTAAGAAAACTGAGGATCAGTATGAATACAAACAAAATACCCGAATTAATTCTGTACTTTTTATTCATAATTTAAATATTTAATTTTCTAAACTTAATTAACGACTAAATTAGTATATTATTTTTATTTTTCAAAAACAGTGCCATGTAATTGATTTCATTTAAACTAAATTAAAATTCTTCAGATTTGATAAAGTCGGATAAAAAGCTCAGAGAACTTGCCATAATCCTCTCTCTTTTATTCATGATAAAGATACCCTGACACTGGAACTTATCTCAATACCTGACAAATAGTTAATCGTGCGATGAGAAGTATTTCATGAACTGGGTTCTTTCATAAACCACTGGTTTTTCATAATTCCGCATGTTAAGCTTCCCCCTGAATTCATCTACTGATCCGAATCCTTTTCTGTCCATCCATGTTTCTATTTGTTTGTTCATCTCCTTAATAAAATGTATACCCTTATTATACAATACCGAACAAACCTGTACTGAATGGGCACCGGCGAGCAGGTATCTTACAGCATCAGCACCGCTATGTACCCCGGTTGATGCTGAGATATCTATTTTTATATCCTGTGCGCTTGTCATAGCAATCCATCTGAGTACATGTCTTCTTTCACTTTCTGTGCTGAATATGGCAGCAGGAACAATATCGACTTTATCTATATTTATATCGGGTTCATAAAACCTGTTGAACAAAACTATCCCATTTACTCCTCTCATATAGAACTGATCAATCATATACAGGATATTGGAAAACCTGAATCCTATCTTCATAGCAATTGGTATTTTCACCTCTTTTTTCAGTTTTTCAATCAGCTCGAAATAAATTTTTTCTGAATCAACTGAGTTTTTCTTCCTGTCGAGGGGAAGGAAAAAGACATTTATCTCGAGTGCATCTGCTCCTGCACCAACAATATTTTTTGCAAAACCTGTCCATCCTTCAGTTGAAAAGCAGTTTATGCTGGGTATAACCGGAATACTTAGGATTTCCTTCGCTTTTCTTATAAGGGTAAGGTATTCTTCAACAGAATTGGATTTAATGTAATTTGCCAGATAATCATCAGCCTCAGGGTAACCCCCTGATGAGTGTATAGTACTAATATGATAATTTATCTGTTCTTCAAAAAGCGATTTAAGAACAACGGCGCCCGCGCCGCTATCTTCTGCCTCCTTAAGTAATCCGGGTGTCGATGTAAGCCTGCTGCTGCTGACAATAAGAGGGCTTTTAAGTTCCAGACCCAGGTATTTCACAGATAGTTTCTCCATATACTCATAAATTATTTAATTCACTAATAACCAATAACTAATTATGAATAACCAATCAATCTCTTTCCCCAAATATAATACTTCCAATCCTTATCATTGTACTTCCTTCTTCAATAGCTATCCTGTAATCGCCCGACATTCCCATTGATACTTCACTGAATGACGATTGATCATGGAAATACATGTTTTTCAGTTCATTAAAATAGCCATACAGGCATTTGAATTCCTGCCTCACTTGTTCATGATTATCGGTAAAAGTAGCCATTCCCATCACTCCACATAACCTCACATGGTCAAGCTGGCTGAATTCTTCCGATCCCATCATCTCCTTTACTTCGTCCATGCTAAAGCCGAATTTTGTTTCCTCCCTTGCAATATGGAATTGCATGAGGCAGTCTATCACCCTGTTAACTCTGGAGGCTTCTTTGTTAATGATCATGAGAAGCCTGAAGGTATCAACTGATTGTATCATAGCAATAAAGGGAACTATATATTTCACCTTGTTGCTCTGGAGATGCCCGACAAAATGCCATTCAATATCTCCCGGCAGCTTTTCCTTCTTTTCTGTAAGTTCCCGGAATCGGTTCTCTCCGAAAATCCTCTGTCCTGTATTATATACCTCAAGGATATTACCAACAGTCTTTGTTTTAGAGACCGCTACAAGCTTAACATGATTTGGTAACTCCTGTTTCAGGGAAATAATATTTGATGCAATATCCGGCATGATAAGAAATCAGATAGAGCAAAAATAACAAAACATGTTTGTAATTCGAGAAGAATTATAGATTATTCAAGCAAATGTATCACCAGTCCGCTTCTCAATTTAGGCTCAAACCATGTGGTCTTTGGAGGCATTATATTACCTGAATCGGCGATTGTTATCAGCTGTTTCATTGTAACGGGATATAGTGCAAATGCCACCTTCATCTCACCGTTGTCAACCCTGTTTTTAAGTCTCCTTATACCGCGTATACCACCTACAAAATCAATACGTTTTGATCTCCGTAAATCCTGTATGTCAAGGATCGGGGTAAGTATCTGGTTTGTCAGGATTGTAACATCAAGGCTGCCTACAGGATCGTTATCATCATAGGTTCCTTTTCGTGCTGAAAGACTATACCAGTTTCCTTCGAGATACATTGAAAAATTATGAAGCCTGCGGGGTTTATATATTCTGGCTCCCTTATTTTTTATTTCAAAAGCCTTTTCGAGACGTGAAAGGAATTCTTCAGCCGTTAATCCGTTAAGATCCTTTATTGTTCTGTTGTAGTCTATTATTTGAAGCTGATTATCGGGGAAATGAACTGCCAGGAAGTAATTATATTCTTCAGTCCCATCATGTTTGGGATTGTTTTCACGTTTCTCCTTCCCGACAAGAGCGGCGGCGGCTGTTCTGTGATGACCGTCAGCGACATATGTACAGGGCACTTTCGTTGCAAACAGCTTCTCGATCTGTTTGTTGGTATCACAATCACGAACCACCCGGAAATGGTGTCCAAATCCGTCTTCAGTAGTGAAATTATATTCAGGTTTTTCTTTTCTTATAATTTTTTCAACAATGGCATCTATCTCTTTTACAGCAGGATACGCCAGGAATACCGGTTCGATGTTGGCATTATTTGTTCTTATATGGATCATTCTGTCCTGTTCCTTATCGGGCCTTGTAAGCTCGTGCTTTTTAATTCTATCCTCCAGGTAGTCATCAACTGAAGCACATCCAACAATACCATATTGTGTGCGATCTGCCATAGTTTGAGCATAAATATAAAAATGAGGTTCCTTATCCTGTAACAGCCAGCCCTTTTTCTGCCAGAGAGCGAAATTGGTTACCGATTTCTTATATACCTCTTCAGAATGAGCGTCAATATCTGCCGGCAGGTCTATTTCTGCTCTTGTTATATGAAGCAATGAGCATTCTTTACCTTTTGCCATTGCCCTTGCCTCTTCTGTATTCATTACATCATAGGGCAGGCATACAAGATCTTCAGCTATAACGCGGGGAGGTCTTAATCCCTTGAATGGTTTTACAATTGCCATAAGCAATTTATTTCTACTTATTTAACCTGTATTTTTCAACTCCCCTGGTGAAATAATCTACTATTTGTCTTGCAGCTGCTGCGCCGGCATTAATATTTGCCTCTTCTGTCTGTGCACCCATCTTTTTGGCAGTAAAAATAAATCTTCCATTATACTTCTTTTTAAAGATACTTTTGCAATCAGGTTCAATATCAGATAGATATGAAAGGTCTTCGCGTTCTTCAAAGATTTTCAGAATACCTTCTTCATCAATCAGTTCTTTTCTTGCTGTATTGATAAGCACTCCATGCCGGGGCATCTTTTTAAGTAATTCATACCCTATTAATTTTCTGGTTCTGTCATTAAGGGGCATATGGAGTGAAATGTACTGACATCTCGAGTACATATCATCGACATTGGTACTTTGCTTTGCACTGTTATTCTTCATTATTCTTTCACTGACAAAAGGATCATACGCATAAATATCCATACCAAATCCGCGGGCAATATCAGCAACATATTTCCCCACATTACCAAAACCATGTAATCCTAGTGTTTTACCCCTTAGTTCACTGCCTGTTTTACCGCTGAATCCGCCGCGTATCTTATACAGAATTAATTCGAAAACAAGTTCCGCGACTGCATTGGCATTCTGTCCGGGAGTATTAATTGCAACAATATTATGTGCTGTACATGACTGAAGGTCAAGGTTATTATATCCCGCTCCTGCACGAACCACAATTTTTAGTTGTTTAGCGGCATTTAAGACCTCATTCGTAACTTCATCACTTCTTACTATTAAGCCATCAACATCAGTGACTGCATTCAGAAATAGTGAATTATCAGTATAATTTTCGAGCAATACAAGCTTAAAACCTGCTGCTTCAGTTACTTCACGAATTTGCCGTACAGCTACAGGGGAAAATGGTTTTTTGGTTGCAACAAGGATCTTCATTCTATGTGTATTCTTTAGTTGCTCTTCTCAAATTCCTTCATTGTTTCAATAAGAGCCTCAACACTTTCCCTCGGCAGGGCATTATAGGTAGAGGCCCTGAAACCACCTACCGAACGGTGTCCTGCAATACCTGTTATGCCTTTTGATTTTGCAAAATCAGAAAAAGATTGTTCAAGTTCCTTATATTCGTCGGCCATAACAAAGCATATATTCATAATTGAACGATCCTCAGGATCCTTTATGGTTGGAACGAACAGCTTATTTCTGTCAATTTCATCATAAAGCAACTGTGCCTTTTCAATGTTACGTTTCTGCATTTCTTTAACTCCGCCAAGCTCTTTCAGCCAAATGAGGGTTTGCTGTGCAGCAAAAACGGCAAAAACCGGGGGAGTGTTGAACATCGATTCTGATATTATATGGGTTCTGTAGTCCAATATTGTCGGGATCGGCCGTGTAACTTTTCCAAGAACATCGTCCTTAATAATGACAAGTGTCACCCCGGCAGGTGCAAGGTTTTTCTGTGCTCCTGCATATATAATGGCATATTTTGAAATATCAACAGGTCTGCTGAATATATCGGACGACATATCTGCCACAAGAGGTACGCCTGCATCCGGGTCCTTCTTAATTTCTGTACCAAATATTGTATTGTTGGTAGTAATATGAAAATAATCGACGTCGGATGGTACAACATAGTTTTTTGGTAAATAACTGAAATTCCTGTCTTTGGAGGAAGCCGCCTCAACAGCTTCACCATAGATCTTAGCCTCCTTGAAGGCTTTGCTGGCCCATGAACCTGTAACCAGATATGCTGATTTCTTAACCAGCATGTTCATCGGCACCATTGTAAACTGCAGGCTGGCCCCTCCGCTCAGGAAAATGACATGGTAATCTGAAGGTATCTCAAGTAACTCCTTAACAAGTGCAATAGTATCATTCATGCATGCAACAAATTCCCTGCTGCGGTGAGAGATCTCCAGAACGGATAATCCCGAGCCCGCAAAATCTTTTATTCCTTCTATTGTTTTATCAAGAGTGTATTGAGGCAATATTGAAGGACCTGCATAAAAATTGTGTTTTTTCATCATTATATTTCAGTTAGAAATTAATAAATGCAAACTATGGTTCGTGTAAAACTATTTATAATACTATCTCCTGTGTTAAAAGATTTACAAGTAATTAAATAAATTAGAAAGATCATTAACAAGAATCCCATTCTTTATCACAGGTATCTTATCAGTAAAATCGGATGTTAGACAGAAATGGATACAGTCATCCAGACCTTTATCTTTCAGCCGTGTGCGATGTGCAACCTTTTCGATATAACCTGAAAGATCATTTTTTGCCAATGACCATAAATCGAGTGAAGCCAGGGTAGAATCGCATATGGTATGGTACAGGCTGCTGTTCATGAGTCTTTCAGCCATAGCACCGGCACAAATGGTGTCTTCAAGGTTAAACCTGTTCTTCCATCCTGCACAGAATAGAACGACATCCTTTTCCTGGTTTATTATCCATCCGGTTAGGGCGCTTATATTCAGGAAAGAACCGATTACTATTGCATTTGCTGAGGCTGCCATTTTTATTATACCTGTACCATTCGTAGTACTGTATACTATTGTCCTGCCTTCTACTTTTTCGCGTGTGAAATTAAAAGGGGAGTTGCCAAAATCAGCAAAATCAAGGACAAATCCGTCGCGTTCAGCCGCTACAAGATAACCCTGCTTCTTATATTCCTTTGCCTCGTCTATTTCAGCTACCGGAATTATTGAAGCTGCCCCGTTGGCAAATGCCGTACAAATAGCTGATGTAGCACGCAGGATATCGATAACCACTACAATTGAATCTGCATGCTGATCAGGTTCATATAAAGCCGGTGAAAAACAGGTCTCAAGCTTACGTTTTACCATCAGAGTAATTTATTTCGATATATATCAAGGCGTTAGGGAGTTATTGTTTTATTGTCATTATTTATTATAAAATGGAAAGTTTACTACTTTGGCTTTAAGGTCTTTGTTCCTGATACGGATGAATATTCCCGTATCAGGTTTCCAGAATCCCTTAGCAAGGTATGCCATCCCGATACCCTGTTTCAGCATCGGCGACATTGTTCCTGATGTAACCTCTCCGATCATATTTCCGTTTTCATCAACAACTTTATAATGCTGGCGCGGAATTCCACGATCAATCATTACAAATCCTTTCAGCCTTCTGTCAACCCCCTCGTTTTTTTGTTTCAGAAGAAATTCTTTATCGATAAAATTCTTTGAATCAGTGAATTTGGTAATCCAACCCAATCCTGCTTCTATTGGTGATGTCTGGTCATTTATATCATTTCCGTAAAGACAATATCCCATTTCAAGCCTCAGAGTATCCCGTGCTCCAAGTCCTGCAGGTTTGATGCCAAACTCACTTCCTGCATTAAAGACAGCATTCCATAATCTTTGACCATCTTTATTTTCGACATATATTTCACATCCTCCGGCTCCGGTATAACCGGTTATAGAGAACAGAACATTCTTAATGCCGGCAAATTCAATCTCCCTGAAAGTATAATATTCCATATCAGTAACAGGGTATTCTGTCAGCATTTGCATTGCTTTCAGCGCAAGCGGACCCTGTATGCCTAATTGTGCAGTTTCATCAGATGCATTTATAAGGTCTTTTCCCGGAACCATACCAAATTCCGAGGCATGCTTAAGGCACCAGTTCCAGTCTTTTTCGATATTTGCAGCATTAACAACAAGAAGGTATTTTTCAGGATTGAACCTGTATACAAGCAGGTCATCAACAATGCCGCCCTTCCCATTTGGGAAGCAAGAATACTGGATCTTTCCATTAAAGAGATGCGATACATCGTTTGATGTTATATATTGAAGGTAATCAGTTGCATCAGGTCCTGTGATCCAGAATTCTCCCATATGTGATACATCAAAGACCCCAAGTTTTTCCCTTATTGTAATATGCTCATCGTTGATCCCGGAAAATTCAACTGGCATGTTATATCCGGCAAAAGGCACCATTCTGGCGCCTGCTTTAATGTGGAATTCTGTAAATGGAGTGTTTTTCATTTTTAACATCTTTAGATTTCATCATAAAGAGTGAAGTTAAAAGTAAAGATTAAGAGTAAAGAGAATGATGATTATCAGAATTCCAGAATTTTAAATTCAACCCTCCTGTTCATTTTCCTCCCTTCTGCAGTGGCATTATCTGCAATTGGTTGATCCGGTCCGTACCCCTTATATTCAAGACGGGCACGGTCAATACCTTTCTGTACAAGATATTCCACCACTGCCTGAGCCCTTGTTTCAGAAAGCTTTAAGTTCAGGGCTAAGCTTCCTGTATTGTCGGTATGTCCCGATATTTCAATACGCATCAGCGGATTATCTTCCAGAATACCAAGCAATCTATCCAGTTCAGTGTATGAGCTTGCTGTAAGCACTGCCTTGCCTGTCTCAAAGAGAATATTATTCAGAACAACTTTTTTACCGACTTTTACCTTTATGAGCGACACATCAAGATTGTATGACACACCGGAATATGTCTCAGGTATATTTACGCGTTTCATTTCTGACAGGAATCCGCTTGCCCTGAAGTCAACCATATATGATTTTTTCTCCGGCAGTTTTATCCTGTAACTTCCATCCACATCGGAACTTGCGGTTGTGCCTGCGACAAGATCGGTGGAATAGTCAATAATGTCAATCTTTGCCATTACCGGTTCATCTGTTTCCGAATCTGACACACGTCCTGTGAGGTATAATACCTCCTCAGGAGGTTCTGGCGCTATAACAGGCTCAGGTTCAGGAATAATTTCTTTTACAACCACCACAGTATCTCTTACGATAACAGTATCAGGTTGAGGCGGAGCAACCGGCAGAATAACCGGTTCGGGGGGAAGTATTCTGCCGCTGTAAATATCAAGACCTCCCATTCCTCCGCTTCTGTTTGAGACAAAATAGAAGGAGCTGTCATTATCCCCTACCGGTTGAAAGAACAGCTCATCCCAGGGAGTGTTCAGAGGATAACCGAAATTGATCGCTTTTTCCCAAACGCCGGCCTGATTCCTAGTGCTATAGAAAATATCGTATCCGCCCATTGAAGTATGTCCCCGGGAAGCAAACCAGAGAGTGTCGCCATTTTCTGAAAACCGGAGTGACTCCTCATCAAAAGCAGTGTTAATCATAGGGCCTGCATTCACCGGTTTCGACCATTTGTGGTCATTAACCTTTTCAACCATATAAATATCTTTTCCACCTAATCCTTTCTTTCCTTTGTCAGTGACATACCAAACCTCATCACCCGACGGAGAAAATGTAAGTGATGTCTCTGCCCCCCTGGTATTGATATTAAAAGGCACAGATGAGGGTGATTTCCATTTTCCTCTTTTTCTCTTCGACACTTTTATATCTCCTCCGTTTTCATATCCGACATATATATATAATTCCTCACCTGTGGGAGCCAGGTAAAGGGGAGTCTCACAAAGATCTGTAGTTAGCTTCTTCCCTGGATTAACAGGGAATGTCCATGTATTATTATTTCTTACCGAGAAGAAAATATTCTCATCAAATTTTGAATCATCGTATTTAGCTTTTGCTCCCGGTATTTCACGTCTGGAGGCGAAGTATACTGTTTCACCGTCAGCAGAAAAGATAGCACTGTAATCATCAGAATTTGAGTTGATTTCCGAACCGGCATTTCTGATCTCCAGTTTCATTGTATCTTTTATTATCTCCAGTGCTGAGGCACATTCCTCAATATATTTCTTAGCGGCAGCTATGCCCTCCTTCGGTTTTTTGATTCCGGAATCAAGGTATAGATTATAATTTTCAATTGCCTTTTCGTATTGACCCGAATATTGAAGGGCTCTGCCCGTAAGAAGGTGGATATCATCAGTAACGTCCAGATCCAGTTCAATGGCTTTCAGAAAAAATCCGGCTGCCTCTTCCTTGTTGTCAGAGAAAAGTGCCGCCACACCTGTCTTGTAATTCAATTCCGGATTGCTGCCATTGTATGCTAATGCTTTAAGGTATTCATCATAAGCACTGCCATACCATAAGCTTTTTTCCATATAATAATCATCACCGGCATTAACATGCTTCCATGCTTCCCGGAAACCCTGCTTCTCTTTTTTGAAATCCCTTTTGCGAATTGAGATATCAGATTGTGCATTAAGAATAGAAGTAGAGAAAATCAAAATAAAAGTCAGAGTATATAAAAAATACTTCATAATGCAAATTTTTATCATTCCAAAAGTAGTACTTATTTCCTTTTTAAAAAACCTTTCTAAATACTTGATAATCGACTTTGCCAAAAAAAATATTGTTATATTTGCTCAATACCTGATACTAAATGAACCGGTCTTTTATTTTGTATTATAATGGATTACAAATATATTAATGTTGAGTATCTGGAATCGGTATCGGGAGGAGACAATAGTATAATCATTGAAATTGTCAACCTTTTCAGGGAACAGACAGAAGAATTTTATAATGATATGACTTCATTTCTGGCTGCAAAGGATTATCATTCCCTAGGTCTGCTGGCCCATAAAGCTAAATCGTCAGTAGCAATAATAGGAATAAACGATCTGGCAGTGATGCTTAAGACATTTGAACTCCAGGCAAAGGAGGGAATTGAGACAGATAAGTATGAATCTTATATTGCAAGATTCAAAAATGATACTGATGAGGCACTTAAAGAGCTTGATAATCTTATCAATAACAGTTTAAAGCAGGATTGAATGATAATTGTTGAGAAGACAGACAAAGCAGATATCATAACCTTTACAATTGATAAAATCAATGCACTGATCACCGAGGATATCAGAGAGGAGATAAGTAAATTGTATCAGAATACAAACTCAAAAGTGGTCATTAATCTGCAAGGCATTAATTATATCGATAGTTCCGGATTTGGTTGTTTCCTCTCAATAATGAAAATCGCCAGGAACAATTACGGGGTCCTGAAGTTTATTAATCCCGAACCATCTGTTATGGAGGTATTTAAAACACTCCACCTGGATACTATTTTCGAGATTTACGATAATCTCGATACATGTCTGGAATCGCTGCAATAGTGTGTCAACACCCATTTTCCCGAACAAATTATCTGCCAGCAGCAATAAAAAAATTCAAATCATTATCTGCGACTCTTTGCACCAAGAAAAATATTTATAACTTCAAGTCCAAATAAAAAATGATCTTCTATGAGTGAAAAGATCCTTGAAACCCTGATGCAGCTCTTTGCTCTGATAGCCAAGCCTCAGGCTGATGACACTGAAAGACGGGATGTTGTTGAGGCTTTCCTGAAACGTCTGCTGAACCAGGAGCTTGTAAAAGTTTACCTGGCAAAATATGATGAAGCTTATGAGGAAGCCAGGAAAAAACTTGAAAAAAGCAGTGCAGAACGTCGTGAAGGAGCAATAGCTATAAGAATAAGGAAGCTCTGCAAAGATATCAATGAAGAGGGGCAGCTGGCCCAGGAACAGAGAATTGTTGTTGTAATTCAGGCACTTGAATTCTGTAAATCAGGCAGTAAAGAAATCAGCCAGCTTGAACTCGGATTTATAAGTACCCTTGCTGAAGGATTAAATATCTCCGAGGAGGAATATGGTTTTATTGAAGGATTTGTACGTAATTCATTCGATAATATTCCTGATCACAATAATATTCTTTTAATAGACGGTAATGAAGGATCAGACCTGAAGAAAGGAAAACATGTATACAAGGAGCTCCTTAAAGGACAGATCTGGATCCTTTTCGTTCCTTCAGTATCAATGTATTTTACCAGGTTCAAAGGATCGGGTGAGTTATCGATGAACGGGCAGCTGCTGCAGGAAGAGAAAGTCTATCCTTTCAGCCAGGGCTCTTCAATTAAGGGATATAAGATAAAACCTATTTACTACTGGGATGTGACGATGCAGTTCATGAAAGAGGAGTTCAGGGCATCGAGGGTTGTTTATGAAGTAAATAACCTGGAATACCGGTTTAAGAGCGGCAAAGTAGGTATCCATCATATGAGCTTCAGGGAGGAATCGGGAAGAATGGTTGGCATCATGGGTGCGAGCGGTGCCGGCAAATCAACACTTCTCAGCGTACTTAACGGTATTAATGATCCCTATGATGGTGAAGTTCTGATAAATGGGGTAAGTATTCACAGGGACAGGGAGAAGATCAAGGGACTGATAGGTTATGTATCACAGGATGACCTTCTGATCGAAGAGCTCACTGTTTTTGAGAATCTTTACTACAACGCAAAGTTATGTTTTGATAATCTCACTGATGATGAGATAGTTGCAAGAGTCGATAATACATTGAAGAATCTCGGCCTGTTCGAGATACGCGATATGAAGGTTGGCAGCCCCCTGAATAAGAAGATAAGCGGAGGACAAAGAAAAAGGCTGAATATATCCCTTGAACTTATCCGGGAGCCTTCGATCATGTTCCTTGATGAACCCACATCTGGTCTTTCATCACGCGACTCTGAAAATATCCTTGACCTCCTCAAAGAACTTGCACGCAAGGGAAAGCTTCTTTTCATTGTAATTCATCAGCCATCGTCCGATATTTTCAAGATGTTCGATAAGCTCATTATTCTTGATACTGGTGGTTATCTTATATATAATGGCAATCCTATTGAGTCGATCGAATACTTCAAGAAAAAAATTGAACAGGCAAATTATGCCGAAAGTGAGTGTTATGTATGCGGTAATGTGAACCCTGAACAGATCTTTAATATTGTTGAAACGAGGGTATTCACTGAAAACGGACAGCCGACGGATTTAAGACGTATTTCACCTGCTGACTGGAGTAACCATTTTAAAGCAGAAAACAGGGAGGATGTCATTGAAGAGGGTACCACAATTCCTGAGATCAATTTCAAAACGCCCAACAAGTTCAAACAGTGGCTTGTATTTACGAAACGTGATATACTTTCGAAAATAGCCGATACACAATACATGCTGATAACTCTGCTGGAGGCACCTGTACTTGCTCTCGCCCTTTCATTTCTGATAAGGTATTTCGATGAAAGTGCAGTTAATCCGAAGTATACATTATATGAAAACAGCAACTTGCCGGTTTACATTTTCATGTCTGTGATTATAGCAATATTTATGGGCCTCACAGTGAGTGCCGAAGAGATCATCAAAGACAGGAAAATCTTAAAGAGAGAGGCATTTCTTAACCTGAGCTGGAACAGTTATCTTATGTCGAAAGTATTTGTGCAGCTGGGTATTTCAGCTATTCAGGCATTGACCTTTGTTATAATAGGTAACAGCATAACCGGGATAAGGGGGATGTGGTTTGAATACTGGCTAGTTCTCTTTAGCTGCTGGGCCGGAGCTAATATGCTGGGACTGGTAATTTCCGACAGCTTTAAAACAGTCGTTACAATCTATATACTAATACCATTCCTGGTAATTCCCCAGATAATTCTAAGTGGAATTATGGTTAAGTTTGAAAAGCTGAATCCCAATATGTCTTCTCCAATTTCAATACCCTGGTATGGCGAAATGATAACTGCACGCTGGGGATATGAAGCTCTTGCTGTAAGGCAGTTCATGGACAATAAATACGAGAGCAAGTTCTATGTATATGATAAAGCCTTAAGCAAGGCAAAATATAAAAAAGACTTCTGGTACAACGAGGTTAAAGGGAAACTGTTGATTACCATGAACGACCTTGATAAGGGAACCAGAAGAGAAAATTTTGATCAGAACCTTCTTGTATCATACAATGAAATAAAAAAAGAACTGGAGCTGACACCTGATATCAAATTTGAATACGCTGAATCTCTCACACCTGAAAAAGTAACACCTGAGATAGTTATGTCTGCACTCAACTATGTTGATCTGATCAGAAGATACTATATATCCTATTCAAACAATGCAAACGATCGAAAACAGGAGCTTTTAACGAAGCTGCAGTCGAAGGACAGTGAAGGATTCCTTGAACTCAGGGATATGTATACCAATGAATCTCTTGAAGAGTTTGTTACCAACAAGAATGAAACGAAAAAGATCGTTGAATATAATGGAGAAATAATTCAGAAGATGGATCCTATTTATATGGATCCGAAACATAATTTTATTAAAGCTCATTTTTATGCCCCCGGGAAAAAGATATTCGGACTGGAAGCAGACACATTTGTAGTCAACGTGATAGTGCTATGGGTTATGACAATTGGTCTTTATCTTGCTCTCTCTTTCAGGCTTCTGAAGAGACTTCTGGATTCAGGAGAGGTGGTTATGGGAAAGAAATTTAAGGGATCAGAATAACAAAGAGGGGCTTCCGCAAAAGCCCCTCTTTAGTTTTTGGAAAAACCGATCTGAAAATTATCAACTCATAATAATAGAAATTATTCTACTATTTCTATCATTTTGAAGGGTACTCTTATGATAGATTCATAATCCTCACCGGCCTCCAGCATGTCTTCGTCGTCCTCCTCATAATACCAGTTTACTTCCACTTCATTCTTAGCCTTATGTATCGCCTCCAGCTTTTTAAATACATCAAGTATGCATTTAGAGGAGCTGGTGTTAAAATACTCCAGCCTGATATTCACGACAGTCTTTTCAAGAGGCGATTCTTTATAATTGTCGAGCCAGTCTACAAGCGGTTTGTAAAATTCGACTGAGTTTTCGGGTATCGAACGTCCTTTGATCTCAAATACGCCTTCAGATGCATCAAATTTAACTGTTGGGGTTTTCGGTGTTCCTTCAATAATGATCGGTTCCATTTTATTAAATTTTTAAGTTTGTTTATTTGATTGATCGTTAACTGGATTATATTTCTTCGTTTACTAAAATATTCAGGTAAAAAAATGAGTATTTGTCGTTGTATTCCTTGAAAGTATATTCAAGTTTATTGCCTGTTTTCCTTGCAATATCAACAAGACCAAGTCCTCCCCCGCCCTTTGCGGATATCCTCTGATGATTAAGGATAAATTTATAGAGCTCCTTAATCTCCTCATGGGATGATCTGTTGATCCTCTTTATTTTTTCTTCAAGTTTTTCAATATTATCAGCATGAACGAAGTTCCCGGTAATTATTTTATAACCACTATCAACTTTCTGAACTACAAGCAGGCCATACTTCTCTGAGGTCTGATCCTCAAAATCGTCCGGTACTTTATCAACATGATGATAAAGATTCTGCAGACTTTCCACAAGGACATTATAGACCTTTTTCCTGAGCTTTGACTGCTCATTCACTTCTTCCATTCTGTCTTCAACCGTATCAAGAACATGATTGATAACATCTGAATCAACATTACCCTTATAAAAAAGGATAACATTGTTTTTGGCCTGGCCCTTTACGTAATTCTCAATATCAAAGCTCATTTAAGCTTCTTTTATGGATAAGGTCTCTTTTTCCGATAACAAATATAATAAAAATATGAAGTTACCAAATTATAACTTGTCCACTTGAATTTAACAAAATATGCCCGATTTTTTGATAAAGGTATACAATTGTTGTGATAAACAGCATTTTTTATCCATTTAACAGCTTACTGCCATTTCCTTGTACCCTGATACATCTCATATTCCGCAAGAATACATTTCAGCGGGCCATTATAAAGAGTGCGCTTTGATTTAGTCTTAAGTCCTATTTTTTCGAGGTATTCCTTACCCGATGTTATTATCCATACCCTGTGACCTGGAAAGTTGTGCTTGAGTGTACTTCCAATCATACTGTAAAGCATGTCCGGCTCTTCAGGCTTCAGCCTCAGTCCATAAGGAGGATTGATGAACAAATATCCCTTGTCATCAACTGGCTTAACATCTTTAAAATCTGACACTTCAACAGTTATTGTCTCTGATAATCCTGCATTTCCGGCATTAATAATAGTCTGCCTTACAGCCTGTTCCGAAATATCACTTGCTGAAATCCGGACAGGACACTCACAAATAAGGTTATTCGCTTCTTTTTTAATATTGGCGAACAGTTTCTCATCAAAGTCGTTCCATCTGGTAAATCCAAAAGACTTTCTGAATTTTCCCGGAGGTATATTGCATGCAATTAATCCTGCTTCGACAGGTATCGTTCCTGATCCGCACATCGGATCTGTAAAGGAAGCCGATGCATTCCATTCCGAAAGCATGAGGATGCCGGCTGCAAGTACCTCATTAAGGGGGGCAGCAGCCGGTATTGTCCGGTAACCGCGCTTAAATAAAGGTGCTCCTGAAGAATCTAGTGAGATATCTGCAGAGTCATTGCTTATATGAAGATTTACTATAACTCCGGGATTATCTGAATCAACCACTGGCCTGCGGCCTGTCAGCTTACGGAAATAATCAACTATTGCATCTTTGACAACCAATCCCGGATAACCTGTATGTTCGAAAATCTTTGAATTGACTACCGGAACAACAGAAAAGGTACTGTCAGCATCCATGATAGTTGACCAGTCGACTTCTGAAGCCTTTCTGTAAAGATCCTCCTTTGACCTGATCCTGAAACCCGATACATGCAACAGGACCGAAAGAGCTGTTCTGACGCAGTAATTAACCCTGTACATAGTTTCCCTGCTGCCTGAGAATGACACTGCACGGTTAACGGGCTTTACCTCAGATACACCAAGTTCACGAAGTTCCGCAGCAAGAACCTCCTCCAAACCATACAATGTTTTTGCAATAAATTTCATTGTCAATAGAATAACTGATAATATCTTTCAAAATTAATATTTTCTGTTCCTATACGAGAAGTATAATCATTCCGTTTTATAATATCATCATAATAAACTATCTTTCCGGAAATTAATCTTATATACAATGAAAAGACATATCTGTTTCCCGGTTGCAGCAGTGCTTTTTCTTTCTTCAATGGTAACATCATGCAAAAAAGAACTGCCTCTTAATGAGGCAATTATAGGTAAATGGGAGGTAACATTATTTAAGTATGTCGTCTATGTTAACAATGTAAGGAAACAGGAAGTCACCAATTATTTTGAAAGTGGTGAGATGGCCATCCAGTTTGCTGAAGAAGGAGTTGGAATAATGTATGAGGATAATCAAATGTCAGGTAACTTCACCTGGACACTTAGCGGCAGTACACTTACATTGAATTTCTTAAATGGAGCGCTCACATGGGAAATAACCATTGATGAAGATATATTGGTTTGGTCATATACTGAAAGTGAAGTTGAAGGTGATATCAACTACGATTATGAGTTTTTCTATAATGCCAGCAGAACCGGCTGAAAACAGATCATTGCCTGTAACCGGGGACTAAAGGTATCCGAGTATCCTGTTATAATTATCCATTTCTGAAATTATCTCAAGGGCTTTCTTAATTACCTTATCATCTTCGTTGACAATACGATAATATTCATTTGTCTGCCATATATTATTTGCCACCAGGGCTTTCAACACCATAAGGATCCCTTTTTCAGATGTTTTATACTGTTTCTCATTATATTTTATGCCCGCCTCCTCTCCTTTCGCAATGAAATCTTTTAATTCAGTTTCCGAGAATTCAAAGTGATCTTTAAAATCATCAAAGGTTTTAAACTCTGACATTATCGTCTTCCTGTTATTGTCAGCATATTCAAGGATAAATGAATTGAGTATTCCTTTCCTTACCAGCGCCCTGTAATAATCGGAATAATTTGTCGTGTCTGCCGGAACAAAGATATCAGGCATAATACCGCCTCCGCCATAAACCGTTCGCTTGTTGATCAGAGTTTTGAACTTCAGTGAATCCGGAAAATGGACGCTGTCGGCCGACATCATCTCTCCGTCTGCGTATCTCTCATAAAAATCAGAAACATATTTATCATAACCCTCGTTGTAAGGCCTCTGTATCAATCGGCCGGTTGGTGTGTAGTAACGTGCAATTGAAAGCCTGATCATTGAACCGTCGGTAAGATAGTAACCATTCTGTACCAGTCCTTTTCCAAAGGTACGTCTTCCAATAATCACGCCTCTGTCCCAGTCCTGAAGAGCACCGGCAAATATCTCGCTTGCGGATGCTGAACTCTCATCTGTAAGGACAACCACTCTGGCCAGCACCAGAGGTCCGGTTCCGGAGGATTTATAATCTTCTCTGGGTTTCTTTCTTCCTTTAATGTATACCAGCAGATTCCTGTTTGAAAAAAAATAGTTTGCCAGCTCAATCGCAGCAGTCATTACTCCTCCGCCATTACCACGGAGGTCAATAACAATATTTTTCATGTCGCTTGTGAGAAGAGTATCCAGTGCAGTCTCAAATTCTTGTACTGTAGTTATGGCAAATTTATTGAGTTTTACATAACCGGTTTCTTTATCAAGCATATAGGCTGCATCAAGACTGTTTATTGGTATTTTATCCCGTGTGATTGTAAAGTCGAGAATATCCTTTTCTCCTTTTCTGAAGATATTAATATTAACCTTTGTTCCCTTTGATCCCAGTAATTTGCTTCTC
The DNA here is from genome assembly GCA_964535035.1 of uncultured Rikenellaceae bacterium. Lineage (GTDB taxonomy): Bacteria > Bacteroidota > Bacteroidia > Bacteroidales > VadinHA17 > LD21. The sequence goes on along the minus strand of CAZHRV010000010.1, from coordinate 26,934 downwards.
ACACCGGTAGTGGTAATCCCTATCCCGGTAACTTTTTCTCCGTCAATATTTATTATCCTGTCTCCAGCACGTAATCCAACCTTTTCGGAAGGTCCTCCTGAGATAGGTTCAATTACAATGATCGTATCCTTAAGAAGGTTAAACAGTATTCCAATACCTTCAAAATTTCCCTGCAGTGGTTCATTTATATCCTTTACATCCTTTGCAGAAATATAAGTTGAATGAGGATCAAGGTTCCTCAACAGGTCTATTATGACTGTTTCGGTCAGCTTATCTAAATTGACCGTATCCAGATAAAAAGCATCTATCAGACTAAGGGTCCTTCCAATTTTAAAAGTTCCCTCATTCAATACCTGCGCGAAAGAAACCTGTGAAAGCAGTACAGATACTGCCATGGCTATTAATAATGTTCGTCTGATTTTCATTAAATGTATTTTTTTCTTTAAAAATTTATTCAACAATTTGTATGCCCTTTTTTATATGTTATATTTTACAAATCCGTAATATTTTACTATTACTCCTTAACTATATACTTCTTCCTTTTAACTTTTAACTTTCAACTTTCAACTTTAACCCTATTCCCATTCTATAGTTGATGGAGGTTTGGAGCTAATATCATAGACTACTCTGTTTATGCCTTTAACCTTGTTTATTATTTCACCCGATATTGCTGCCAGGAAGTCGTGTGGCAGTGGCGACCAGTCGGCTGTCATGCCGTCAGTTGAGGTTACTGCCCTGAGGACAATGGCATTCTCATATGTTCTTTCATCACCCATTACACCGACTGACTGAACAGGCAAAAGGATGGCTCCAGCTTGCCATACAGAGTCGTAAAGACCCTGTTTAATTAATGCTGATATGAATATCTCGTCTGCCTCTTTCAGAATATTAAGTTTTTCCCTTGATATTTTTCCGAGCAGGCGTACTGCCAGACCTGGTCCCGGAAAAGGATGTCTCTTCAGTATAAATTCAGGCAGACCCAGGGCATAACCCAGTTTTCTGACTTCATCTTTAAACAGCAATTTGAGCGGCTCAACCACCTTAAGGTGCATTTTTCCCGGGAGTCCTCCCACATTATGATGTGATTTTATTTTTGCTGCAGGCCCGTTAACTGATGTAGATTCAATCACATCCGGATAAATTGTCCCCTGGGCAAGCCATTTCACATTCTTTACCTTGTGAGCCTCCTCCTCAAAAACTTCAATGAACACTTTGCCTATTATTTTCCTCTTTATTTCCGCGTCGCTTACTCCTTCAAGTGCATCCAGGAACCTGTCGGAAGCATTAACACCCACAACATTGAGTCCGAGTCCGTTATAGGACTCCATCACTCTTTGGAATTCATTTTTACGGAGCAGGCCATTATCAACAAATATACAAGTAAGATTCTTACCTGTCGCCCTGTTTATAAGGAAAGCAGCAACAGAAGAATCAACACCTCCTGAAAGGCCAAGAATAACCTTGTCATCTCCAAGTTGTTTTTTCAGGGTCGCAACTGATGATTCTGCGAATGAAACAGGTGTCCACTCTTGAGAACAGCCGCAGATTCCGACAACAAAGTTCGCGAGTATCTTGTTTCCTTCTGTTGTATGCCACACTTCCGGATGGAATTGTATTCCCCATGTATCTTCCCCTCTGATATGGAATGCCCCTGCTTTTACATCGGCAGTTGATCCGGTTATCTCATAATTATCTGGAAGAAGAGTAATGGTATCTCCATGCGACATCCATACCTGTGATCCAGGTGTGACATTTTTAAACAGGGGATCTGATGTATCAATATTAACAAGATTTGCTCTGCCGTATTCGCGGCTGCTTGAGGGCAATACCTCACCACCGTAGCCCTGGACAAGATATTGAGCGCCATAGCAGACTCCAAGCAGGGGAAGGTATCCCTTTATTTTACCCAGGTCAGTTACAGGAGCATTTTTATCACGCACTGAGGCGGGGCTCCCGGAGAAAATTACTCCTCTGACAGATTCATCAGGTTCAGGGAAGTTATTAAACGGATAGATCTCGCAATAAACATTCAGTTCTCTTATTCTCCTGGCAATCAGCTGAGTATATTGTGATCCGAAATCGAGTATTAGTATTTTCTCCTCCAAACCTTCAGGGTTTTGTTTTAAAACGAGCTCAAATATAGAAATTCTTTATTTACAGACTAAAATTTTTACTGATCTCATAGGTTTTTCCGTCGATGGCGGGATAAGTATCCGGAAATATTGATCTTGCCTCCCCGACGAGGCGATCTATATCCTTATATCTTGATGAGAAATGGCCTATGATCAATGCTCCCGCACCTGCCAGGGAGGCGGTTCTTGCAGCATCATGCGTTGTTGAGTGGCCGGTGATCGTTGCCATCTCCATCATACTTTGATCAAAGGTCGCTTCATGATACAAAACATCAACTCCTCTGACAAAGGAGGCGAGACGTTTAAAGTATTTTGTATCGCTGCAATAGGCATAAGAGAGTGGTTCCGGTCCTGCATGAGTTATTTCCTCATTTTTTATCAACTCACCATCCGAAGTAATAAAATCTGATCCCTTTTTAATAGCAGGTATCCTCACAACCGGAATTTTATATCTTTCAACACTCTCTTTTATTATATTCCTGTCGTAAGGTTTTTCTCTGAAAATAAATCCGAATGCCGGCACTCTGTGTTCCAGGGGAAATGATGTTACTGTCAGATGCTTGTCATCGAGTATCAATAGAGGGTCTTTTCCTTTGAGTGCATTAAAGTCAACCTCAAAATTCAAATGAATATCAAAATCAGCAAGGTGTGAATTAAGTATATTCCGGTAGTTTTCAGGAGCATAGAGGTGCAGCGGATTTTTCCTTCCCATAAGGTTGAAGGTGGATAAGAGCCCATAAAGTCCGAAAACATGGTCGCCATGAAGATGACTTATGAAGATATGATTTATTTTTCCGAATCTTATCCTGTTTTTACGGAGCTGCATTTGTGTTCCTTCACCGCAGTCTATTAAGTACAGCCGCTCATGCGCATTTAGCACATGAGCGGCTGGAAATCTTTCTGATGTTGGCAATGCAGAACTACTGCCAAGAATAGTTAATTTCATCGATGTTCTGCAGCACTTATCACTTCAGGATATCATTTTTTCAGCATCCGCCACTGTTCCCGTGATTGTCAGGACCGTATCGAGCTGTGAGATAGTAATAAGACGTTCCACGGCTTCATTAAGGCCGCAAAGAACGAATGTACCACCTGCATTTTTACACAGCCTGTTTGCCACAAGGATAGCGCTCAGGCCTGAAGAGTCGCAGTATTGACATTTCTCAAGATCGAGGATGATATTTTTTTCACCCTTTCCTGAAACAAGCACAAGTTCAGATTTGAGTGCGGGAGCTATATGTGTGTCTAGCTTTTCCGACTGTATCTGGATAAGTGTGCTATTATTCCGGCTCTCAATATTGAAATCCATAATTATAAAATTTGATAGCCTAAATTTAACAAATATTTCTATTTCCCGGAAGCTTTATTCTGTTTTTCTTCCATTTCTTCTTTTAAAGCAGCCAGCTGAGTTATGTCGCCGAGAGTCGTTTTCTCAGCACCTGACTTGGCTTTCCTTGCCGGTTTTCTCGTTTTTTCAGCTTCTTTTTTCTTTTGCGGTACCTCATCTGATTTCTTTTCATCTTCATAGATTCTGCTATGCGAGACTATGATTTTTTTTGCTGATTTATTGAATTCAATAACCTTGAACATAAGTTTTTCATCAACTTTCACCAGCAACCCATCTTTCTTAACCAGGTGTTTTGGTGTGGCAAATCCCTCTACGCCGTAAGGAAGGGCAATACCAGCACCCTTGTCGAATAGTTCCATAACGGTACCTTCATGTATGGAATCGACAGTGAAGATTTTTTCAAATACATCCCAGGGATTTTCTTCCAGCTGTTTGTGTCCGAGGCTTAACCGCCTGTTTTCCTTATCTATCTCAAGCACAACAACCTCTATCTCGGCATCTATTGCCGTGAATTCGGCAGGATGTTTGATTTTTTTGGTCCATGAAAGATCTGAAATATGTATTAGACCATCGACACCCTCCTCGATTTCCACGAATACGCCAAAGTTTGTAAAGTTCCTTACTTTAGCTGTATGTTTGGAACCAACAGTATACTTCTCATCAATATTCTGCCATGGATCCGGTTTCAGCTGCTTTATGCCCAGAGACATTTTTCTCTCGGTCCTGTCGAGTGTCAGGATAACTGCTTCAACCTCATCGCCCACTTTCATGAATTCCTGGGCACTGCGCAGGTGCTGTGACCATGACATTTCAGAAACGTGGATAAGTCCCTCTACGCCGGGAGCAATCTCAACAAATGCTCCATAATCGGCCATTACAACAACTTTACCTTTTACCTTGTCGCCGATTTTCAGATCCCGGTCTACGGAATCCCATGGATGAGGAGTCAACTGTTTTAGTCCAAGGGCGATCCTTTTCTTATCATCATCAAAATCGAGTATAACAACATTAAGCTTCTGATCAAGCTGAACGATCTCTTCAGGATGATTGACTCTTCCCCATGAAAGATCTGTGATATGGATAAGTCCGTCAACACCGCCGAGGTCGATGAACACACCATATGAAGTAATATTCTTAACGGTTCCTTCAAGAACCTGTCCTTTTTCCAGTTTGGCAATTATTTCTTTCTTCTGCTGTTCAAGCTCAGCTTCAATAAGGGCTTTATGTGAAACGACTACGTTCCTGAATTCCTGGTTTATCTTCACCACTTTAAATTCCATCGTTTTACCCACAAAAACATCATAGTCGCGTATCGGTTTGACATCAATCTGTGAACCAGGGAGGAATGCCTCAATACCGAAAACATCGACTATCATTCCGCCTTTTGTCCTGCACTTGATATAACCGGTTATTATTTCATCCTTTTCAAGTGATGTATTGACCCTTTCCCATGAATTTATTGCACGTGCTTTTTTATGTGATAGAAGAAGCTGACCCTTTTTATCCTCCTGGCTTTCAACATAGACTTCAACGGTATCTCCCACCTTGAGGTCAGGATTATAACGGAATTCATTAAGGCTCACCACACCTTCCGACTTATAACCAATATTTATCACAACTTCACGGGGAGTCATCTGTATCACTGTACCTTTTACTACCTCATCTACTGCAACAGTTGACAGGGTCTCATCGTACAATGCTTCATATTCCTTATAACGGGGGGAGGTTTTCTGTTCTTCACTCTCAAAACTGTCCCAGTCAAAATCTTCGGGTGACAGACCCTCTTCAGTTATAGTCTTTAATTCATCTTCCCTGAACTCTTTGGTTTTCCTGGATTTCTTTTCTTTCTTTACCTCATCTGAAACCTCAATAACCTCACTATCAATTGGTTCAGGTAATTCATGTTCGATTTCCGCTTCAACTTCAGTTTCAGGTTCAGTTTCCTGTTCAGTTTCCTGTTCAGTGTCAGGTTTTTCCTTCTTTTCGGCTTCAATGGTTTCTTTAACTTCCTTTGGAGTTTCTGTTTCAGATGTAACGTCCTCTTCTCCAGGCAATGTTTCTTCTTCAAGAGCCTGTTCGAGAAGTTTTTCCTTTGTCTCTTTTACCTTTGTTTTTTTAACAGGTTTGCCTGTAATTTCATCTTTTCCATCAACATCCTTTTTGGTTGTCTTTTTCTTGCTTTCAGTCATAATTGTTTTTAAAAGAACTAATAATTAATAAGTTAGACATTATATCGAAAAATAGTGTGCAAAGATAAAATTAATTTTATGAAATGTCATAATAAAGGGAAGATTTTCATTGAATTACCGTCCGCCCCTCTGGTCCTGCTACCCTTTATACATATCTAAAGCAATTTTTTAAAAAGATATCCTGAATATCAGAAGGAGATTCGAAATTCAATTTAGAAGCCTGATCACAAACGCAACAGTGGTTATTCGTCCCTAAATTCTTCCAGCGTTATCAAAGATGTGTATAAAGGGTAGTTAAGGGTGATGGGGGGTTTATTATTCCGCCTCTTCTATTATCTTTGCATATTGCACTAAATTTAACTGAAATAAATAGATGAAAATTGCTGTTATAGGAACAGGCTATGTAGGGCTGGTCACAGGAACATGTTTTGCTGAAAGTGGTGTAACCGTAACATGTGTTGATAATGACAAAAACAAGATCAAACATTTAAATGAGGGTTCCGTACCAATTTATGAACCTGGACTTGAGACAATGATTGGGCGCAATGTTGAAAAGAAGAGGCTTTTCTTCTCTTCCTGCCTTAAAGATGTAATAAATGACAGTGAGGTTATTTTTATTGCTGTCGGAACTCCATCAGGTGAAGACGGAAGCGCAGATCTGATACATGTCCTTTCAGCTGCAGAGGAGATTGGTGCCGGGTTAAATGGTTATACTGTTGTTGTTACCAAAAGCACCGTACCCCCGGGGACATCGGAAAAAATAAGAAAAGCGATCCAGGCTCAGCTTGACAAGCGTAAATCAAAAGTAACTTTTGATATTGCATCCAACCCCGAATTCCTGAAAGAGGGCGCTGCTGTGGAAGATTTTCTCAGACCGGAAAGGATTGTTATAGGGATAGACAACGAAAAAACCGGGGAGATAATGAGGCGGCTGTACATGCCCTTTGTCCTGAATAACCATCCAATACTTTTCATGGATATTATATCAGCGGAAATTACCAAATATGCGGCGAATTCAATGCTTGCAACCCGTATCAGTTTCATTAACGAGATTGCCAACCTGTGTGATCTCCTCGGAGCCGATATCAATAATGTCCGCAAAGGTATCGGAAGCGATTCAAGGATAGGCAGCAAATTCATGTACCCCGGTTCAGGTTACGGCGGATCCTGCTTCCCTAAGGATGTAAGAGCAATTATAAAAACAGCGCAGGACAATGGTTATGAGCTGAATGTTATCAAGGCTGTAGAAAAAGCAAATGAACATCAGAAGAATGTAATGTTCAACAAGATAAGCAATTACTTCAACGAGAATCTTAAAAATAAACTTATTGGAATCTGGGGATTGTCTTTCAAGCCCAAAACTGACGATATAAGGGAGTCGTCGTCAATATTCCTTATCGAAAGGCTTTTAAAAGAGGGGGCTGACATAAAAGCCTATGATCCGGCTGCAATGAATGAAACCAGGAAAAAGCTTGGTAAGAAAATCTCATATGCTGCTGATCCATATGAAGCATTGAATGATGCTGACGCAATGGCGCTGATGACAGAATGGTCGGAGTTTCATATTCCCGACCTTAAAAAAATGGCCGGCATCATGAAGGGAAAAGTTATTTTTGACGGCAGGAATATTTATGATCCGGCTGTGATTAAGAAGATGGGATTTGAGTATTTTGGGATAGGAAGAAGATTTTAAAGAAATCAAAAATAAAATTCATGAAAGGTATAATTCTCGCAGGTGGTTCAGGGACAAGACTTTACCCGATCACAAGCACAATATCCAAGCAGATGCTGCCGGTGTACGACAAGCCGATGATATATTATCCATTGTCGGTGCTTATGCTGGCCGGGATACGTGAAATCCTCGTAATATCCACTCCCCGTGACCTGCCGGTATTCTTCAACATGCTGGGGGATGGATCCCCGCTTGGACTGAAATTCAGCTATGTGGAACAACTCTCACCTGAAGGACTGGCACAGGCTTTCATACTGGGTGAGGAATTTATCGGAAAAGATCCGGTTTGCATGATACTGGGAGATAATATCTTTTTCGGTCATGGATTTGGAGATACTCTTCTGGATACCGCAAAACTTAAAGAAGGAGCCTGTGTTTTCGGCTATTATGTAACCGATCCCGAACGCTATGGAGTCGTGGAATTCGATAAGAACCGTATAGTTATAAGCATTGAAGAGAAACCCTCTAAACCCAGGTCCAACTATGCTGTAACAGGGTTATATTTCTATGATAATACAGTTGTCAGCAAGGCAAAATCGCTGAAGCCGTCGGCACGCGGAGAACTGGAAATAACAGATCTCAACAGGCTATACCTTAATGATGGCAGGCTTGAAGTAAAACTTATGGGCAGAGGAATGGCATGGCTCGATACCGGTACTGTTGAGAGTCTTCTTCAGGCAGCCAACTTTATTGCCACCCTGGAACAAAGACAGGGACTCAAAGCATCATGTATTGAAGAAATAGCATACAAAAGAGGATTTATAGATAAAAATCAGCTGAAAGCTCTGGCAGAACCTCTCTCTAACAGCCAGTATGGCAAATACCTTCTCAGAATAGCCTCCGAAGAGATCAGTGTTATGGAAGGATCAAAGTAAGAAACCGGGATATGGAAAAAGTCGAAACAGGATTTACAGGGCTCTACATCATAAAGCCGGCAATATATTCCGATGAAAGAGGGTATTTTTTTGAATGTTACAACAGCGAGTCTTTCAAAAAAGCCGGGATATCCTTTATCCCTGTTCAGGATAATGAGTCAAAATCGACCAGGGGTGTAATCCGCGGCCTTCACTATCAGCTTAAGCCTCATGACCAGGCAAAACTTATCAGGGTTATTGAGGGAAAAATATATGATGTGGCTCTTGATTTGCGTAAAAGTTCAAGGACTTTCGGAAAATGGTTCGGTATTGAGCTCGACTCCGAAAGCAAACAACAGCTTTTTATCCCAAGGGGATTTGCTCACGGGTTTTCTGTTTTAAGCGATGCAGCTATCGTACAATATAAGGTTGACGATATTTATAACAAGCTGTCGGAAAGAGGGATAGCCCTTACAGATCCGGTTCTTGACATTGACTGGAGGCTGGGTGATACTGCTCCAGTCATTAGCGAAAAAGACCAGAAAAATCCTCCACTGAGAAGGGCTGAAATGAACTTTTGAAATTATCTTTAAACCTATGGCAGTTATTCTTATCACCGGAGCAAATGGTCAGCTTGGCAGTGAACTCAAAAATGCATCAAAAAGCTATTATGGATACGACTTTATCTTTACTGACATTTCGGATCTCGATATCTCCTCGCCAGATAAAACTGCTGATTTCATTCATAAAACCCGGCCCGACTGGATCATTAACTGTGCCGCTTATAATTTAGTGGATAAAGCTGAAGACGAATATGATAAAGCTTTACTTATCAATGGCACAGCAGTCAAAAATATTGCTGAGGTTATAAAAGGATCGGAGTGCAGATTCATACATATATCTACCGATTATGTATTTGACGGAAACTCAAATGTCCCGTATAGAGAGAGTTCTGTGACCAATCCCCTCAGCGCTTACGGACGTTCAAAGCTCGAGGGTGAAAAGGGTGCACTCCTGCACCATGGATCGATGATCATCAGAACATCATGGCTGTACTCTTCTTTCGGAACCAATTTTGTAAAGACAATTCTGAATAAGGCCAAAGAAAAGGATTTGATGAAGGTTGTGTTTGATCAAACCGGTTCACCTACCTGGGCAGCCGATCTTGCTGAAGCAATCCTGAATATTATTTCAGGCGTGATAAGGAACCGGATCGCGTTTAATGCGGGGATATATCAATATACGAACGAAGGTATATGCAGCTGGTATGACCTGGCACTGGAAACAGTAAAGGAAGCAGGGCTTCAATGCAAAATAATACCCATATTGTCAAAAGATTATCCGACAGCTGCCAAAAGACCATTTTACTCTGTACTCGATAAAAGCAAGATAAAAGAGAATTATAACCTGGAAATACCTCACTGGAGAAGCAGCTTAAAGAAATGTATTAAATTGATGCTATAACTTACCGCCTTCCCCGTTTCCCCCAGGCAAGAAAAGTGAAGGAGTAAGAAAGACAAATAGACAACAAGACAGTAAGAAAAATCAATATGTTAACAATAGATGATATCAGGAAAAAAGCTCTATCATGGCTTGGCAGCGAGTATAATGAAGAGACCCGTAATGAGGTTCGTGAAATGCTTGAAAAAGACGAGAAGAAGCTGATTGACTCCTTCTACCAGGATCTTGAATTTGGCACCGGAGGTCTGAGAGGAATAATGGGAGCCGGAACCAACAGGATGAACATTTACACCCTGGGAATGGCAACCCAGGGACTTTCAAATTATATCATCAGGCAATGCGGACATGAAGAAATAAGAGTCGCTATCGCTCACGACTGCCGGAATAACAGCAGACTCTTTGCTGAAACCGCGGCTGATATTTTTTCAGCGAATGGCTTTGAAGTATACCTTTTTGAATCACTACGGCCAACTCCTGAATTATCATATGCCATACGACGCTATAAATGCCAGAGCGGGGTGGTCATTACAGCTTCTCATAATCCCCCGGAATATAATGGTTACAAAGCATACTGGAACGACGGCGGACAGGTTGTTGCCCCTCATGATAAAGGTATCATCGATGAGGTACGAAATATTAAATCTGTTAATGAGATCAGGTTCGTCGGAAAAAAAGAAAAGATAAACATAATCGGAAAGGAGACCGATGATGCATTCCTGCAGGAGGTTCTGAAAATAAGAATTAATCCTGAGGTTATCAGCAATAACAGTGATCTTGGAATTGTCTACACTCCTATTCATGGTACAGGTGTTATACTTGTGCCGCCCGCCCTCAGATTATTCGGATTCAGAAATATCATAAGCGTTCCGGAACAAGAAAAACCTGACGGTAATTTCCCAACTGTCAAATCGCCCAATCCTGAAGATCCGGATGCATTGAAGCTGGCAATTGAGAAGGCTGTCAGTACAGGAGCCGATCTGGTAATGGCTACAGATCCTGATGCTGACAGACTGGGAATTGCATGTAAAAACAAGAGCGGGGAGTTTGTGCTCCTGAACGGAAACCAGACCAGTGTTCTGCTTACATATTACATCCTTTCTCAATTCAGGGAAAAAAAGAAATATAAGGGTAATGAATACATTATCAAGACGATAGTCACAACCGACCTGATGGACAGTATAGCAGAAAAACATGGTGTTACATGTTATAATGTCCTTACGGGATTTAAATTCTTTGCCGACTTGATAAGGAAACTGGAGGGTAAAGAGAAATATATCGGCGGCGGAGAGGAGAGCTATGGTTTCCTTCCGGGAGACTATGTCAGAGATAAGGATGCTGTAGGCTCATGCGCACTTGTTGCTGAAACTGCTACATGGGCAAAGAGCAGGGGCAAATCACTTTATGAGATGCTGATCGACATTTACCTTGAGTATGGATTATACAAGGAAAAGCTGATCAATATTGTCCGCAAAGGTGCTGAAGGAGCAAATGAGATCAAGGCAATGATGATCGCTTACAGGAACGACCCTCCAAAAAGCATCAACCACAGCAAAGTAGTGAAGATCAATGATTATGAAACACTGATGTCAACTGATTGTATATCAGGAATAAAAACAAAAATTGATCTTCTGAAATCTAATGTTCTCCAGTTTTTCCTTGAGGATCGATCAAAGATCTCAGTGAGACCATCCGGTACCGAACCGAAGATCAAGTTTTATTTTAGTGTAAATACTACACTTGAATCAGCAGATAGATTTGTAGAAACTGAAAAGATGCTTGATCAGAGGATTGATAGAATTGTTGTTGATATGAAATTGGGATAAATACCCCCCATCCCCATACGCTTTCACTTCGCTCAAGCTATCGGGACAGGCTCTGAGGGGGGCTAATCCTAACTTATTCCTGGATTTGCAGTAATTATTGAGCTTAATCCCCCTTCAGGGGGAAGCCGCGAAGCGGCAGGGGGGTATTTATTCCCCAATGATTTTTACGAGTACGCGCTTGCGGCGTTTGCCATCGAATTCGCCATAGAAGATCTGTTCCCAGGGGCCGAAATCCATCTGGCCTTTTGAAATTGCAACGACCACTTCCCTGCCCATCAGAGTACGTTTGATATGGGCATCGGCATTATCTTCAAAGCCATTATGCCTATACTGTGAATAAGGTTTCTCAGGAGCAAGCTTTTCAAGCCACACTTCAAAATCGTGGTGTAATCCTGCTTCATCATCATTAATAAATACTGAAGCACTTATATGCATAGCATTAACAAGTATCAGGCCTTCCTGTATTCCTGATTCATTCAGGCATCTCTCAACCTGCCCCGTAATGTTGACAAAAGCACGACGGGTCGGAATCTCAAACCAGAGTTCTTTACGATATGATGTCATAGATTTTTTCTTTAAAGTTAAAGAATAATCTGAAGATACGATTTGTTAATCCGTGCCATCTGTTTGTGAATTCGTAATCTATTATTGTCAACTCATTTTAGTAATTTTGATTATTCACTAATATTAAAGTAATGAAAACACTGAAAATCACTGTAATCACATGGATATTTGCCGGTTTGTTCTCGCATGCAGCAAGCGGACAAATTCAGGCTATGGCAGATACGTCCGGCAATTATGCAGCAGTAAAGCATGCTATAGAACAATCAATAGGATGGGCTATTGAAAAGGATTTTGAAGCCATGTACAGGTTATGGGCAGATAATATGTTCCATTTCTGGTTAACATCTGACAGCAAAATTATTGGACTCGATGACTTTAAGAAATACTCAGAGGTCTGGAAAGATCCTGGCTTCAGAGGAACACGCTATGAGTTCAGGGAACTGCGAATTGTCTTTTCGCAGTCAGGTGATGTCGCATGGTATTCGTGCTTTGTCGATGATTGCGGCTCATTCAATGGTAAGGAATCCTGCCTGAAGGATGTTTTTCAGACCGGGGTGTTGGAGAAGAGAGACGGCCGCTGGGTCCATGTGTTAATGCACGGAGCATATCCTGTCGATAAAATACCTGAAAATTATGTCAGAAGGTTCTATTCAGATTTGTTTGAAAATAAAAGAGAGGAATAGCAGGTGCCAATATTTCAAATCAGAAAAGACCGGATTTTCTTGACCTTTTGAATTATAAATCCCAGGAACTTAAAAAAATCATTTAATTTTTGTAACCTTTCTTATAGCCAGGACATGTTTGGCCGATTCAACCTTTTTCGGTTTTTTTGATCAGACATGGTTATATGCCAGACCTGAAGATATTCTTAATAAACCTTACAGCATTGTCCTGACTGATGAATTGGCAAGGACGATATTCGGAAAAATCAACCCGGTTGGAATGACCCATAAAAGTTCTCCCGGGGGAGCTGTGCTTATTCTTACACTGCCCCCGGTAGTGGCAACTGGAATTATGAAGGATTTACAATAGAAACTTTTGATGAGTCAAAAGAACTTCAGCTTGTGAAACAATCAATTGATAATGTCATAGACCGGGCTGTCAGGAATTTTAAAAAATCACGATCAAGGGCAGATAATAAATTGACTTATCCGGAAAATGATCTCAACTGACTTGGATATACATTATTGAACCGTGGTATGAAAAAAAATCAATAAGAGTATTCAGACTCGCACTGGAAATCTATCCCGGCAATAAAAAAACGAAAGAAATACTGGAAAAGTTAAAAATGAAAAAGTAATTTTAACCAATTATTCAGATATGATGAATACTTCAATGCTGGGTAATCTGCCGGGATATAAGGAATACTGCCGGAAAACAAAATACCGTTTAATCCCACTTTTGTGGTAACTCATTTTAAAGTACAGAATATGAGAAAGATTCTTTTATCAGGTATTTTATTAACTGTCTGCAGCATAATTATATCCGCACATGACTTGTCCTCTGCCAGGCAGAAGCACATCCCTTCCGGATGTACAGTAATTACAATATCAAAGGGGGATAGTGTATTTTTCGGAGGTAATGATGATTATATCAATCCTGACTCCTGGTATTGGGTACAACCGGGCGATTCGTCCAGATACGGAGTAATCTGGATCGGTACCCCTGATAATCCTCAGCAGGGAGTTAACGAAAAAGGACTGGCTTATGATTCAAACGGACTGCCAAGGTTTGATGTGAATCCGCATACTGAAAGAATTCCTGTTCCGGGAGGTTATTATCATGATTATATCATGTGGATAATGCATGAGTGTTCAACGGTTAAGGAAGTCATTGACTGGGTCAATACCCATCAGCGGTTTCCATATATGCACGATCAGTTGCATTTCGCAGATAAAAAAGGTGATGCAGTAATAATCAGCGCCGGGAAAGACGGTGAGATGGTGTTTACCAGGAAAACACCCGGTGACGGATTCTTAGTTTCTACAAACTTCAATGTTGCTAATCCTTCAAATGGTTTTGGTTATCCCTGCTGGCGTTATGACAAAGCTCATGAACTGATTGGGCAACTGATTGATAAAGAAGAACCGCTGAGTTATAAAGATGTTACATATGTTATGGATGCAGTCCATCAGGAAAGTGCCAGTTGGACAATTGAAACTCTTGTAGCTGATCTTGTTAATGGAATAGTGTACATTTATTATTTCTACCAGTACGACCACCCTGTTGTGTTAAACGTTAAGAACGAATTATCAAATCCTCGTGAACCGGGACCTCTGAGCAAGCTTTTTCCGGAGGATGTACAACATGAAGCTGCAAATCGTTACAGGCATTTAACAAAGACTATAAAGATTAATAATACTGTTGGTATATCATGGACTGCCCTGATAATCATCACCATGGTTTTGCTATTCATCCTTCCCTCCCGAAGCAACGGATTAAGATTCTGGATTCCCGCCATTATTGTCCTTGGCCCTGTTGCCCTGATTATGAAACTCATTGTCTTACAACCCGGTAAAACAACTCACCTGAGGAATGCCCTGACAGAAACAATTGGCGATCTTGTACCTGTAACAATAGCCTATCTAGTGGCACAGGTGATCATTATCTTAAAAGCGGTATCAGGAGGTATAAGCGAGCAGCAACAGGTTTTACTCATACTCGGTCTTCCTTTATTTACAGCATGGATTATTTTTCATTCTCCTGCGCTGGCCTCTGCAGGTAAAAAGAACTTTGGCAGGTTCTTATTACATCGGTTTCCACAGGTTATAGCTGTTACATTACTGGGATTGGCAGGGATCTTTCCGGTAGCCATGCCCCTTGAAAATATGAGTCTCGCAATGTCACAGATAATACCTTTATCACCGTGGATTGTTATGACCTGGTGGGCAATAACTGTAGCGGGCAGCCTGATGGGTGGATTATTAATATTCTTCTATGAGCACTGGGCAGTAAAGAGAGGTAATCAGGCGTGGAATATCTTTGCCGGAAATGAAGGGGAAGTGATCACTCCAAAGTGGAGTAAAATCTGGTGGTGGTTAATCATAAGCGTTTTGATGCTCTTCTCCGGCTTTATTACAGGTATAATGCTGCTGAAGGCAATGGCAGGTTAACAGGATTATTTACACAGTACTTTCTGATTATAACTGTATACAGAAAACTATGAACATGAATGTGTTTCCTGAATATTACATAAATTAACCAGATAAATCCAAAAAAATGAAAAACCGAATCCTTGCATTATGTCTTATAATCGTTTTTTCGAATATATCAGGCAACTCCTTCTCCCAGATCCAGGAGAAGGGGGAAAATATTATCAAACCGGCTTTGCTGGTTATTGACATTCAGAATGCGTATTTAAAAGGCATGGCTCAGCAGGATAAAGATATCGCTATGCCTAACATTAACCACTATATTGATCTTTTCCGGACAAACGGGTATCCCATTATCAGAATTTATCATTACAGTAAAAAGTTTGGCCCTGAACAGGGGACTGACGAGTTTGAATTCCCGTCCTCGGTTCAGATAAAATCGGATGATCCGAAAGTCATTAAAACATATCCTGATGGTTTCAATAAGACAGATCTTAATAAAGTTCTGCAGGAAAAAGGTGTCAACACCGTGTTCCTCTGCGGATTAAGCGCTGTCGGATGTGTTCTCGCAACCTGGATCGGAGCACAGAACAACGACTACAATGCATTCATGATCAAAGACGCTATAATGAGTCATAATTCAGATTACACAAATCAGATTGAAGCTATGTTCGATGCTGTTGGTCCCGATGTCGTCAGCCTTCTTCTTGAGAATTCTGGGAAATAAAGCAGATATTTCAACGGACTCATAAATAACCACGGATAATACTGATTAATACGGATTATTTTTGTTAAACTCTTTATAATTCCGTGTAGTCTGTGGTAAAATATTCGAATAGGGTTTTATCTTCCTTGAGGGTCATAATATAATGATATTATTTATCCATGAATAAATCTTTCAAACCTCCGGTTTTTCATTTAATTTTTATTTCCTTTCTTTTGTTTTCATGCCATAAGGAGGAATTTAACCGTTTTCCCCTTGCAGCTCAGTATAATATAAACGGAGAGCAGCTTACTCTGGCTTTCGATGAGTTTAAAACAGTTGAGGGTGCACTAAGCCTTATTGTTTGCCGGGAAGGGACTATCGTTGCCGAAGAATATACAAATTACAACAGCTATGGAGCCGACAGTATTAAAAACATAATGTCGGTAACTAAAACCTTTACCGGTGTCCTTGTGGGACTGGCTGTTGATAAGGGATATATCGAAAGCGTAAATGATCCGGTCAGCAAATATCTTGCAGGTATTATCACATTCCCCGATAATATCAAAGCCGGAATAACCATTGACCAGTGTCTGAAAATGTCATTCGGACATGCCTGGAATGGAACTTCATCCTCAAGCTTGTTTGAAAATTGTTTCTTTCAATCTGAGGATAACCTGCAGTTTATAATTGACCTTCCGCTTATCAACACTCCCGGAACTGTATTCAACTACAGTGACGGAGCCTCTCACCTGTTGTCGGCAATAATCACTGAAGCCACAGGCATAAGTACGCTTGATTTTGCTACAGAAAATCTCTTTGATCCGCTCGGAATAACAGAGTATGAATGGAGCACCGACGACAGGGGCTATCACCTGGGAGCAGCATATCTGCGTATCAAACCACGTGATATGGTCAAATTCGGAAATATGGTCCTGAACAATGGAAAATATGAAGGAAAACAGGTAGTCCCGGAAAGCTGGATCAATGAAATGACCACCACAAAGATCTCAACTAATAATGATGTCCCTCACGGTCCTGAATACGGATATCAGATATGGCTCGGAACTACATCCGGTCACAGGTATTATATGGCAATGGGCTGGGGCGGACAATTCATAATAATTGTCCCTGACCTTCAGCTTATTGTTACTGCCACCTGCTGGATGAGCAATCTGACTGATCAGCAGGCCGGTGAACACTGGATGAGTATAATAAAAATAATTGTGGAAATGATATTTCCTTCAATAATTGACTAAACATATCGACATGGAAGCAAAAAGCGAAATAACAAACCAGGAGAGATCTGCTCTTATCAGAAAAATGATAATCAGATTCTCGCTTGTACCACTATTCATCGGGCTGTGCACCCTGCTTCCTGCAGGTACCTTCAATTACTGGCAGGTATATCTTTATTTTTCCATACTGTGTGCCCCGATGATATTCGTGCTATTCTACTTTCTTAAAATGGATCCGAAGTTCCTTGAACGGCGGACAAAAGGAACAGAAAAAGTAAAGGAACAAAAGCTTATACAGCTTATTAACCTTCCAGTATTTATGGCAGCATTTATTATTCCCGGGCTTGACAGGCGCTTTGGCTGGTCGGACGTATCGCTGGAAGTAATAATAGCAACAGATGCCGTCATTCTTGGAGGATATCTTATAATTTTCATGGTTTTCAGGCAGAACAGCTACGCTTCGAGGATAGTTGAGATCGATCAGGAACATAAAGTAATTACAACAGGATTGTACAGTATCGTTCGTCACCCGATGTACTTCGGGGTTCTTATCATGTACCTTCCAACTCCCCTGGCTCTGGGTTCTTACTGGGGACTGATACCTATGGCTCTTCTCCCTGTTTCGCTTGTGCTCAGGATCGCTAACGAGGAGAAGGTACTCAATAAAAACCTTAAAGGCTATAATGAGTACTGCCTCAAAACAAAATACAGACTTATCCCTTATATCTGGTGATCAATTTAATTCTATAAGTTTCTACCCTGAGCCCTGAGCCCTGCACCCTTTGCCCTCTGCCCTCTGCCCTACCTATCAAACCACTCATCCTTGAAATTTACAAGGTATACCCTGTCGGTTGATCTTGTCAGTGCAGTATAGAACCATCGCAGGTAATCCATTGTGATCTCGTTGCGGTTGAACATACCCTGGTCGATAAAGACCCTCTCCCATTGTCCGCCCTGAGCTTTGTGACAGGTGACCGCATAAGCGAACTTTATTTGTAATGCATTGAACCACGGATCATTGCGTACTGCTTCATATTGTTTTTTCCGCGTTCTGATATCCACGTAATCAGTAAGTATACTCCGGAACAGCTCACTGTTCTTTTCTGCAGGCAATGCCGGTGTATCAAGATGAAGGACATCCATCATCACTTTTGATTCCACCTCGAAGTCATAGTCGGGAAAATATAATGTCATTTCTGCAAACCTGAATCCATAACGCTCTTCATATTTTCTTATCTTCTTTATTTCTGCAATATCACCGTTTGCAATGAATCCGGGGCCCTCTTCATCATCCTCAATCAAAAAATAATTGTTTTTGACCACCATTACAATATCACCGGTGCATATCTCCTCTTCCCTAAAAAATATCCTGTTGCGTATTCCCTGGTTATAACGGTTTGCCTGTTTGTTTGAATTGACAACTATTATTGTCCCCTCGAGCCCGCAGGTTCCGTATGATGCCGAGAGCTCCTCAATAAGATCCTCCCCGCTTAAACTTATTACATCATTGAAATTAGTGCAATCCATTGATGGGTGTACAAGGCTATTTTCCGATATCTGCAATCTCACACGTGTTGCATTCATCAGCACGCCTGAAGATTCACTCTGGCGAAGCACCTGTTTTAGTTCTGTGCTTCTTAGCGCAAATCCATACTCTTCAAGCGCATTCAGGTTGAGCGCCGGGCTGAATGTTGATCCAACCGGTGGCAGCTGGGCAGTATCGCCGACAAGGATAAGTTTGCAATCTGTTCCGGAATAAACATATTCAATGAGGTCGTCCAGCAGCTTGCCGCTTCCGAAAAGAGAGACATCTGATGAGATATTTGAGATCATGGATGCCTCATCCACAATAAAATATGTATCCCTGTGCAGGTTTCTGTCGAGGATGAAGCTGCTTACGCCGTCCTTTGAGGATTTCTGACGATAGATCTTCTTATGGATTGTAAGCGCCTGCCTTTCGGAGTAGTATCCCAGCACCTTTGCAGCTCTGCCTGTGGGCGCCAGCAGAACCGATCTCATCCTGAGCAGGTCAAGGGTGTGCACTATTGAGCTGATAACGCTTGTCTTTCCTGTGCCGGCATAACCTGTAAGAAGAAAAATGACATCATTACTGTTTTCTGCAATATATGTTGCAATCTTTTTCAGGGCCTCCGACTGGTCATCTGTCGGGGTATTAACCAGGTTCTTACAAAGGTTATTATATATTATTGTATCACGCATAATAAAATTAACCACAAAAGACACAATGGAAGGCACTAAGGTACACAAAGTAGACTTTTACCCGATTAGAGTTTAAACATATTGTTATATTTGTTTACAAATTTTGTTGTTCGGATGCCTTTTCTGGAGCTTTTTGATGAGACACTTGACATAAACTCAACTGAGAACTATGAATTGTCGGTGCAGATGAGCCGTGACGGGTTTGCCTTTACTATCCTTGATACGTTAAGGAATAAATATATTCTTCTTAGATCACATGATCCTGATAACGACAAGTACCTCTCAGCTGATAAGATAGGTGAGATTATCAGTCAGGATGATTTTCTTACAAAGAAATATAAGAGGATTAACATTATCATTCCATCATTCAAATCCACCCTTATCCCTGCCCCGCTCTATGATCCCGGCAAGAAGGAAGAGTATTTTACCCTGAATCATCTCAAGGAAGAGAACGACCTGATCTTTGTCAACAAGATCCCGGACCCTGACGCTTATATTGTTTTCTCAGTTCCAAAATCTTTTATTGATATAGCCGATAGTTTCTATCCGGGGGTACATCCTGATCATCATACAAGGCCTCTGATGAGCCAGATGTTCCATTATAGCAGGAGTAAAGAAGGAAAATATATTCATCTGCATATCGAGAGAGAGTTTTTTAATCTCTTTGTTTTTGACAATAAAACGCTTAAATTCAGCAATACATTCAATTTCAGGAATATATCTGACATTCTTTATTTTGTTCTTAATGTTTTTAAGAGCCTTGGAATCGGTAATGATGAAGCGATACATTTCAGTGGACTCACAGAGAAGTATGATGATCTTTATTCAAATTTTGTATTGTATATCAGCAATCTGAAGTTTGCAGGGCCCTCAGGCAATTTTACATTCAGTTATGTCTTCAATGATATTGAGCTTCACAGGTTCATTAATCTCTTCACAATAGCCAGTTGCGGATAATCGGCGGCAAATACAGGGGCAGGAGGCTTGTGCCGCCTCCCGGTTTCAGAGCCAGGCCCACGACCGACTTTGCCAGGGAGAGTCTTTTTAATATCCTGAACAATCGTATTGATTTCGAAGCGGTAAGTGTGCTGGATCTCTTTGCCGGCACCGGCATCATCAGCTTTGAGTTTGCTTCACGCGGAGCCCGTGAGGTTCATCTTGTTGAGCAGGATCAGAAACATATTGCAGTCATAAAACGTATTATTAAAGATATAGGCTTCACAAACATCAAACCCGTTCATATAGATGTAAAGGCTTTCCTTAAGATTTGCCAGGCAAAATATGATATTGTTTTTGCCGATCCGCCTTATGATCTGAAATGGCTGAAGGATATTCCTGATATAGTTACTGACTCAGGTATTATCAGCGAAGCTGGATTTTTAATACTTGAGCATCCAAGGAGTATGAGCTTCAATGATCACAGGTCATTCTTTGAGCATCGCAGTTACGGGGGAGTTAATTTCAGCTTCTTCAGGGCATCATGATCTCATTCAAAGTGATAATGAGATATTTACGGACTTTTGTCCATGATTACCAGTCAATATACTAAACTGTAACTTCTTTAATGTTCAAACCAGAAGTTATTTTATTGGAACTAAAATTTCTATTAATATTTGCTTTGTTTAGTGTTCTTTAATAATTTTATAGTCCGATAGCTCAATTTAACTAATCAGGTTCTTGTGAAAAGGAATTCTTTTATAATTGAGTTGATTAAAAGCCCGCCATTTCTGATGTTCATCATACTGGCACTGCTTATTATTATCGGGGTGATATTAGCAAATCGCAAGGATAAGGCAGTGAAGATGAAAGAGGATGTGCTTTATATTAATCCTATGATCAGCGAATAGGATAAACCTCTGATTTTCAATGTCATCCTTTATTATTTTCGCAATAAAGACTATACAGGTGCTGTTGTCGCTTTCACTGAAGCCATAAAGCGTGATTCTTGCGGTGCGGACGGGGCTCGAACCCGTGACCTCCGGCGTGACAGGCCGATATTCTAACCAAACTGAACTACCGCACCAAATTACTTTTATTCTTCAACTTCATATAGAAAGAACTGTCTCTCAAACTTCTTAATATATAAACGAAATAATCCATAATTTCGTTTCTCGAACCCGTCCCGAGTTCTCGGGATGACAGGCCGATATTCTAATCCCGAATCCTCGGAAAACTACCGCACTAAAAGTAAAATGCGATGCAAAATTAAAGGAAATTTTATTAGTGCAAAATAAAACATAAAAAAAAAGAAGGGGTTCATTATTCTGATCTGTTCTCCATGTACTGAAGATAGTCTATAACTGTTCCTTTCAGAATACCGATAAATCTGACATTTAGTAACTCCTCTCATGTAAAATACCTTACATTGTCACTCTCCATGACAGTAATATCCTCTACCGGCAAATCGATTCTGCCCAAAAAAGTACATATAATATCTTTTTATAAGAGCTGAAGTTACTGATTTTTCTCAAATATATTCTTTGAAAATCAGTACTTTGCATACCTGCATCCAGATATTCAGGATGAATAAAAGTAGTTTATTACTTTTCTGGTTAATAATTCTTTAACTCTGCCCGGTACATAATCTATTTTTTGTGTAATTTTATGTACATAAAGATGGGGAAAGTCAGGCAAAAGGTGGTTATAAAATTGTATTTCAATGTATTACGGATTATTTGCTTTTGTGACTGACGGGGCTGTGCTATATACAAGAGACAAGAACCGAACCGAAGGCGAGCTCGGCGAAACCAAACAAGGTACACGGTACACGGTGCACGGTGCATGGTTTAAGGGGCATTGTGAAAGGTGTAAGATAGGATATTGATGGTATGTGGAGAGTGAGGATATGATTAAAATCTATAGTGCTAATTATTTATATAACAATTAAATCGCTGCATTATGAAAAAGAAAATCACATTAAAAAGGATTCTCCATAATGATGAATGGAGATATGGGATTTATTTCGATTATGATCCCGTGGTCAATAAAATTGTAAAATCTATGCCAGGTGTTACATACAGTGGCACAAACAAATGCTGGCATGTTGCATGTAAGGAAGAAGTCCTGAAGAATATCCTCTCATCCCTGAAGGATATTGCCGATGTTGATATCTCGCTGATCTCACTACCTTCAGAGAAAAGCAAAATCACTGCGAAGGCAATTTCTCATCCCCGGCAGTCTGCAAATAAGAAAGAAAGGGAAACAGTAACCGGGGGATACAGTCAACCTGTCACGATCAGGCATATATCGGGTGTTCCCGGCAAGGGGAGCAGGTTTGGTTCTGTACGGTTTTCGATCAGTCAGCCGGATGACCGGCTGATAATAAAGTTCCTTGGTCGTTACGATCCCGAATGGATAAGTGAATTGAAGCGTTATGGCAAGCCTTTTTATGACAGATTCCGCAGGGAATGGTCGTTGGAGTGGTCTCAGATGGCAGTTGATTCCCTGGCTGATTATTTTATGTTCAGAGGTATTGATGTTAAAGTTGAGAGGTTTGAGGCACTGGGACCATTAAAGGAGAAGCGCAATGAAAGAGGTTCTGAGGTAAGGAACAGAATCCTGGGGCAAGAAGCTGTTGAAGGCATAGAGAAGATAAGAAGGTATCTTAAAGAGAATCGTTACAGTGGAAACACTATAGAAGCTTATGTCGGTTTGCTGGAATTATTTTTTAAATATTTTAATGAAAGGCTTCCTTCTGATATAACTGAAGTTGATATCTCGGATTTTTTCCGTGATTATATATTTGAGAACAAATATTCCACATCATATCAGAACCAGATTATTTCAGCTATCAAGTTATTTTACAGTCTGAACGGCAATGGAAAGATAAATGTGATAAAGCTTGGCAGGCCTCGCAGGAGTCGTTCATTACCGAAGGTATTTTCGAAGGAAGAGGTTAAGCGTATATTGGATTCCCCGAATAACATGAAGCACAAGCTGTTATTATGGATGATATATTCATGCGGTTTAAGGCGCAGTGAGGTAACTAACATAAGGTTGAGGGATCTTGAACGGGAGCGCGGCATATTGAATATCATTGAGGCCAAGGGTATGGTTGACAGGATAGTTCCTGTACCTAAAAAGGTGTGGGCTAAGATTGACGAATATGTTGAGAGTTATAGACCTGTGATATATTTATTTGAAGGTCAGTCGGGGGGCAGGTATTCATCGGAGAGTGTATACAGGGTATTCAAGGGAGCATTAAGAAAAGCAGGTATTGACAAGGAGGTAGGGGTTCACAGTTTACGGCACAGTTATGCTACTCATCTCCACGAGAGTGGTCTGGATATCAAGTACATACAGGAGTTATTAGGGCATAAAAGCACAAAGACGACAGAGATTTACACGCATGTGAGTCGTCGTAATCTGGTAGATGTAAGGAGTCCGATAGAGGATTTGGATTTGAAGTAAAAATTCAAGGATTATTGTTAATCAGAGATTATCTGCATATTAATATTCTATTCAGATACATTTTAATCAGTCCGGTATCACAAATTGGGATTTCAATAGAATTTAAGATAAGATACAATCACTGATAAAAAGTATATCTTTGAATTATGATTATCAGAGATGAAATATCCAGGAGGCGTGATGATTTTGTGGTTTTGTGCATAGATCACAAAGTAAAATACCTGTATGCTTTTGGATCATCCATTAAGGAAGAATTTGATACGGAGAAGAGTGATATAGACCTGCTTGTAGAGATTGATTCAAAGGATCCTATTGACAGGGGTGAGAAGTTGCTATCACTCTGGGACTTATTTGAAGTATTTTTTAACCGTAAAGTTGATCTTCTCACTGATTCTTCAATACGTAATCCATTTTTAAAGAAAAATATTGACTCTACAAAAGTGTTAATATATGACGGATCAGGACAAAAAGTACTTATCTGATATTATTCAGGCAATTGAATTGATTGAATCTTTCACCTCTGATATAAAGGATTATGACAGTTATGTTTCTGATTTAAAGACTCAGAGTGCAGTAGAAAGGCAGCTTGGGATAATTGGTGAAGTGGTCAGTAAATTTGAAAAGCTGAATCCCGGGAAGCTTTTAGAAAATGCAAATAAGATTGTTGGATTGCGTAACAGGATAATTCACTCATATGATACAATTGATCCATCGATTATCTGGACGATAATCAACAATCATTTGGAAGCATTAAATCAAGAAGTAGCAATAATGCTTCAATGATATTTTCCAACGGGTATCTTCATAATTTTGACCACTCATTTCGAAACTCTATAACAACAAAACCTAACGTTATCCACCCTAATCAGAACACTTAAAGTAATTTTATTACTCATATAAACAAGTTGTACGTAACGCGGTACCCGCGTAGACTACAACACAATACAATGACACCATGAAAATAAACTTCGCATGCTCAAATTGCCTGAATATCTTCGATGTAGACATGATCTCCATCAAGTTCGACCAACAAAGCGAACTCCTGTTCAATCCTATTCCCGAATGCACATTCTGTGGCGCTACCGAGGAAGTATATCTCAGCAATAAGGGACAGATACAAATTGATCACATGATTATGCGCAACCAGATAAAAAAAGTCAAAACTGGTTCTTCTTCTAATGGAAAGTCGTAAATTAGTGGATAGAAAATCCCCTTCTGTTCAGTGTGGAAGGACAGAAGGTAAAGGATCAAACACTATCGCTGCATGTGTGAATGTGCTATTCATACACCTCAGAAGCATGACTGGTTTGGTGAAAAAAAATATCACCTTGCCACTTTCTTTGACTCCTGGTGGGATGAGTACTGCAAACACCCAAAACACTTTATTCAACCAGAACAGTATAAAGCTGTTCAGGATATACGGTCATGCCGGACCGCAGCTCTTGGTGTAGACATCTATTCATGTCCTCAGTGTGGGGAAACGACCGAAGTATACCACAGCTGTAAAAACCGGTTCTGCCCTACATGCAGCTGGAACGACACCGTCAGATGGGCAGAGAAGGTTAAAGGAAATATGTTAAACATACCTCACAGGCACGTTGTTTTTACCATCCCTCACCAACTCAACTTCCTGATAATAAGAAACAAATTTATCCTGCTCAATACACTCATGCAGACTTCGGCCGAAGCGCTCAAAGACTGGATCAATTACAAGTTCGATTTGCAGCCAGGTATCATCTCCGTCCTCCATACTGCTGGCGAACAGAAACAAAATCATTTTCACACCCACATGATCCTCTCATGGGGTGGAGTAGATAAAAACAGAACTGTTCTGCAGATCAAAGGAAGATATGTCAATTATGATTACCTTAAATCCAAATTCAGAGGCATATTTGAAAAGAGGCTGATCGACTTCTTCAAATCCGGTAAACTTGACCATGATTTCAAGAACATTATCGAGTTTAAACGATTCATAAAACGTGTTAATCAAAAAAACTGGATTATTCATTTTGAAGATCCAATGGAGACACCTTCCGATGTTATAAGATATATCGGCCGGTACTCAAAAAGAGCCTGCCTTAGTGAATACAAAATAACCCGCATAGATGGAGAGTTCATTGCTTTCCGTTACAAAGACTACAAAAACAAAGACATTAACGGAAAACCGATTGAAAGAGAGATGGTTCTTAATTACCGTGACTTCTTCGCTCTTCTGCTCCAGCATGTACCCCTGCCCAGTTTCAGACTGGTCAGATATTACGGGATTTATTCCAACCGCGGACACCTTCCCAAAGAATTCTTCAGCGGCGGTGATGATGTCACTATTACCTGGAGAGAACTTCAGCAGTCTGAAACAGGGCATGACCCCTTGCTTTGTAAAAAATGTAATGTCATTAAAACATATTCTCATTCAATTGCTCAATCAAACAACGGAACATATATTTACTATAGACTGGGACTTAACCCTGATCCGCATGCGACATTCTTTCAGAAAGTCGCCTAATGCCTTTCATGGGATAACTATGCCCTGTTGCGAGAAAATGACCAAAAATGACCGTTACAGGCTTCGATAACATGAATTTTTATGGGAAAAATCCTCTTCCCTATCAAAAAATAAACAGGACTTGTGGCTTCGGGACAACTCCTGCTGACAGATTAAAAATTGAAATTCCTATTAATAAAATAAACAGCGCTACGTACAACACGGACAATAAAATTAATAGGTTTGTCACGGTTTTTGCATTTACTTCCTGCTCAAAGGACAGATTTGTACCTTGACAGCAAAAACACGTGCCATGCTTCGTTCCTTCCGGCTGTGTGCCGGGACTCTGCCTCAAAGAAGATTTTATGGTCACAACCTCCAGTCTCTCAGCAACACCTACTAAATTTTATTGCCGAGCCGTTAGGGGTAATTGCGCACCTAATTTGTACCCTTAACAAGCAAAGACAGTATCACAATACACAGTTAGTTTTGTAGCAATGGATTGTTCACTAACTCAATCTGCAGAAAGAGAAAACTGGAATGATTACCGGCTTGCCCCGAAATCAACCAGCCCGCATGCCCAACCCGTCGCAAGCCTGCCTCTCTGCTCTCAAGACAGATCCTGCATGGCGCAACTAACCTCTAACACGCTGGTATAGGCAATAAGCTTGTCACGGTTTTTGCAA
>CAZHRV010000009.1:0-3125 GCA_964535035.1 uncultured Rikenellaceae bacterium | reverse complement strand
GGCTTTTTCAGGATCTACCTGAAGAAACAATAATTGATCAGCTGACTGAAATGGATAAAAAAAGTGCCAGTATCCTGGTATTTTCAACAGAAAAGATTTCTGATCCCGCCATCGATATGGCGGGATTACTTAAGCTGCATTACCCTCCGACAGTATATACTATCGCAGTACCATGCTCAAGTGGTATAAAACCAAGGTGGATATTACATGCATACGAGAAAGGATTCGACGGGGTTTTCATTGCCGCTGACGGAAGCGATTGCACATACGGAGAATCGTGCACTGAAAAAACCGGACATATTGTTGGACAAACACATGAGATGATGAAGGAAAAGAACATTGACCCTGCCCGTCTCCGTATGGCAGCAATATGTTCGGTATGCAGCGAATCATTTGTGAAGCAGATTAAAAGCTTTAACCAGTATTTACTTCAAACCTCAAAAAGCTGATTATGGCAGAAACCAATAAAAATGCCAGTTATGATGCACTTGTGATCGGAGGTGGTATTGCCGGTGGTGAAGCAGCTTTGAATTTAGCCAACAGCGGATATAAAGTGCTATTAGTTGAAAAAGACCTTTCCCTTGGCGGCAAAATGATTCTGCTCAGTAAAGTCTTTCCCACACTCGATTGTTCTGCATGCATTACAACTCCCAAAGTATCTGAAATATCAAGGCACCCGGAAATTACAATATTTACAGGCAGCGAAGTAAAGGAGATTATCAAAAGGTCTGAAAATAATTTCGAGGCAAGAGTAATTAAGAATCCAAGGTATGTGATTGCCGAAGACTGCACCGGATGCCAGTTATGCGAACAGGCTTGTCCCGTAAGCGTTACTGACCAGTACCAGTATGATCTTATCGGACGTAAAGCAGCCTATATTCCGTTCAGCATTGCCAGTCCGAGGGTGGCTGCAATAGATATTGAAAACTGTACTTTATGCGGTGCCTGTGAAAAAGTTTGTCCGACAAAATGCATTGATTTTACACAGGAAACAGAATTATTCAAAATAAATATAAAAACAGTTATTGTTGCCACAGGATTTAACCTCTTCGACCCTCTTAATATTCCAAGATTCGGATATGGACTATGCAAAAATGTAATTACCTCCATGCAGATGGAGCGACAGCTTGCTCCTACCAGGCCCTTTAATACTATTCTCAGGCCTGGTGACGGGAAAGTACCTGATAAGCTGGCCTATGTATTATGTACAGGATCGAGAGATGTAACCATTAATAATCCTATCTGCTCACAGATATGCTGTATGTACTCAATTAAACAGGCACAGCTTCTTATGGGAGCCCTGCCTATGGCTGATGTAACTATATACTATATTAATATCAGGTCATTCGGAAAAGGTTTTGAGGAATTCTACGAGCAGGCAAAAGGAATGGGAGTTAACTTCATAAAGGGTAAGATAGGTAAGATCACTGAGAAAGAGAACGGTAACCTGATACTCCGTTATGAGGATATTAACGAAAATAAAGTCAAAGAGTCTGAGCATGATATGGTTATACTCTCAGTGGGAGTGCTTGCCAATCCCGATAATGCCTTACTCTTTCCCGAAGGAAAGCTTGAACTGGATCAGTTCAGTTTTATTAATCAGAGCGATCCTCTCAAAAGTCCGTCTGAAACAAATATCAAAGGCGTTTTTGTAGCGGGGACTGCCTCAGGACCCATGGATATTCCTGATTCCATCCTTTCGGCAGGTGCTGCATCTTCGGAGGCAATAAGTTACTTAATTCAGAAATGATGAACAAAAAGTTAGGTGTTTATATATGCCATTGCGGAGGGAATATCTCAGACTATGTTGACGTTGAGAAAGTAAGAGCTTCTGTTGAAAACGAAGAAGGAGTTTTCCTGGCAAAAACAACCATGTTTGCATGCAGCGATGCAGCCCAGAAGGAAATGGTTGACGATATTAAGAATAATGACCTTGACGGACTTGTCGTGGCTTCGTGCTCCCCAAAACTTCACCTTATAACTTTCAGGGCAGTATCCGAAAGAGCCGGTCTGAATAAATATAACTATGTGCATTCCAATATCCGCGAACAGGGTTCCTGGGCTCACTCCGATGACAAAGCAGGAGCTACGGAGAAGGCAATTCATCTTGTAAAATCGGCAATTGCAAAAGTACGGCTCGCCGAGTCATTAAATCCGATAAGAATACCGTCAAAAAAATCGATTGCCATAATAGGAGCTGGTGTTGCAGGCATGAGGGCCGCCATTGAACTTTCAGATATGGATTGTCCCGTTACGCTTATTGAAAGAGAACATTTTATCGGGGGACGCGTTGCCCAGTGGGATGTAATGTTTACCACAAACCAGACAGGGAAAGAGCTGGTAACCACACTCTATAACGATCTCGTCAAACGCGATAATGTAACTCTGCTGACAGGGGCCGAAGTAATATCAAATGCGGGAAATATCGGCGATTTTACATTAAAAGTGAAAGTAACACCCCGCTATATAAAGGGAAAATGCGACGAGGGAGACCTTGAGAAAGCAATGGAGGCCTGCCCGGTAGAGGTGCCCGATGAATTTAATTTTAATATAACAACAAGGAAAGCTATCTTTCATAACTTCCCGAGCGAATACCCTCATTATCCAGTTATTGATATAAAAAACTGTACACGTTGCGGAGAATGCGAAAAGATATGTAAGAGCGTTGATTTTTCACTGAAAGAGGAGATAGTAGAAATAAAAACCGGTTCCGTTATAATGGCTACCGGCTTCGATCCTTATACACCTCCGGATGGAGAGTTTGGTTATAATCAATCCGAGAAAATTGTAACCCTGCCACAGTTTAAAAGAATTATTGATCTGAACGAAAAAGAATTAGTGTATAAGGGTAAAAAAATAAAAGATATAGCATATATCTATTGTGTGGGAAGCCGGCAAGCAGAGGGAGACAACAAGTATTGTTCACGTTATTGCTGTACCTCTGCAATACATGCTTCAATAGATGCCAGAAACAAATTTAAAGATGTTAATAATTACCATTTTACGAGGGGGATCAGGACTTATGGGAAACAGGAATTATTATATGCTGAATCGTTAAAAAATGGCGACATATACCTTCAGTCCTATGAAGATGATCCTCCCGTGGTAACAGCAAAAAATGGCCA
>CAZHRV010000008.1:0-4797 GCA_964535035.1 uncultured Rikenellaceae bacterium | reverse complement strand
AGCCTCATTCATGTTTATCGGTACGCTCCACTCTCCATTGTTTCTGGTTGAATAGAGAATAGCATCGTAAAAAGCCTCGGTTTTGCTGTATATCATTATTTTTTCATCATCGGAGATGACCGGATTGAATTCTGAGTTATTCTCATTTATATTGCTGCCAAGATTCTGTTCCTTGACATACAGAGGAGCATTTATAAGTTCTTTTGCATTAAGGCAGGATTGTATCTGTTCCTCAACAATCTCAGGATCGTAGATTTTGGTATCGAGACCCTTTTTAAAAAGTTCATAGGTCTCTATGGCCTTATCTAGCTGATTGTCAATTCTGTATGCGTTAGCCAGGTAATAAAATGCATCATAGGGCGCCCCCTTTTCCTTGAATTTTCCTTCCTTGTATTTTGGATTGATATCCTTTACGGCTTCTTCAAGATATCCTATTGCCTTTTCCTTTTCACCCGGAATATTCAGATAGCATTGCCCAATCCTATATTTATAATTTGTATTGGTTGGAAAGAATTTCAGAAGTTGCTGGTATAACGGAAGGGCCTCTTGGAAATCTTCGAACAAGATCCAGCTTTCGGCTTCGTAGAAAGTCATTTTTATTTCACCTTTTGCCTGGGAATGAAGATAATTGACAGGTAAAATTGTAATAAATAATATTAGCAGAGTCAGCCTTTTGATCATTCTACATCGTTATATATCGTATGACAGACCTCTCCGATTCAAGTTCAGTTTTCGCATATTGTGTCATTAAATGGGCAGGATGTGTTATTTCTTTATCTTCAATAATTAATGGGTACTAATATAACAGAAAATTTAAAAAGAAGGATAAATAGTTTTACTCCTTTTTTAACTGATACCATAAAATTATCCCAGCCTGTTTATAAGTGAAAGTTATTGCGGGTGTTTCAATTCAGCATTAAATTATCTCTGCAGAGTAGTTTTCGAGGATCTCTTTCATCCTGTTCAGGAATTTCCCGGCAAGGGCGCCGTCGATAACTCTGTGATCATAACTCAAAGAGAGGATCATTATATGACGTATTGCGATAACATCACCATCAGGTGTCTCAATAACCGCAGGTTTCTTCCTTACGGCACCGGTTCCCAGAATGGCTGCCTGCGGCTGGTTTATTATTGGTGTTCCGGAAAGATTGTTAAAGCTTCCGAAGTTGGTAATTGTGAATGTTCCGCCTGTTATCTCATCGGGTTTAAGTTTATTCTTCCTTGCTCTGTCAGCCAGGTCGTTGACACTCCTCGCAAGACCAGTAAGGCTTTTTTCATTGGCATTTCTGATAACCGGTACGATAAGATTTCCATCAGGGAGAGCAGTAGCCATACCAATATTTATGTTCTTCTTTTTGATGATATTATTGCCATCAACTGAAATATTGATCATCGGGAATTCGTACAATGTCCTGGCTGCAGCATCAATGAAGATAGGGGTAAGAGTCAGCTTCTGGCCCTCTGTTTCCAGGAATTTCTCCTTCACGGAATTTCTCCAGTTAACAAGCCTTGTAACATCAGCATCAATAAACGAGGTGACATGCGGGGAAGTTCTTTTTGAGAGAACCATATGTTTCGCTATCAGTCTCCTGACCCTGTCCATTTCGATTATCTCATCGCCGGATGAGAGTTTTTCCGAACTCTCTTTTTCAGTATTTACAGTTTCCTCTTCTTTTTTCCTTGTATCAAGGTATTTAAATATATCATCTTTTGTGATCCTTCCATCCATCCCGGTCCCGGTTAAACTGTCAAGCTCTGCATAACTTATTCCTTCAAGCGCCGACACGCTTCTTACAAGAGGTGAGAGGAACTTGCCTGAAGGGGTACGGCTTTTGAGGTCACCAGATACTATCTCAATTTCTTTCTTCTCCTGTTTAATCTCTGCTATAGTATCACGGATCCTGTTCACCTCTTTCTCGATCTTCCCTTTTGTTTTGGAAGCTGCAGCAATATTGGTTTCAATAACTGCAATTACATCACCCACCTTTACAACAGAACCTTCAGAAGCATTTATTGATGCAATAGTCCCTTCAGCAGGGGAGGGTACCTCTGAATCGACCTTGTCAGTAGCTACCTCTACCAGCGGATCATCTTCCTTTACTACAGAACCTTCTGCGACCAGCCATTTATTTACAGTCGCTTCAATTACTCCTTCTCCCATGGCGGGAAGAACTATATTCATTTTTGCCATATCTCTCTATCTGTCTCTTTTTACGATTATTTTTGTTTTTTTGTGTCGAAACCGTTTTCTGATAACACAAACACTTATTCAGATAACATATAGAAACGTAAATTGTTTGGAAATTCAGAAAGGGCCTGATACAATCAGGCGGATTATTCCCAGAACCGGATTAAGATGTTTTTCTGACGCATTTGCGGTTAATATTTAATGTGAATACCCTTATGACAAATGATAATCCTGCCGAGAGGATAATGGCAATCTTTATCAGAATTATTAAAATCTTCGAATTGCCATTACTTAAATGCTTGTGGACAAAAATTATCATGGCCTTGTAGAAAGCTATGAAAACATTCAGATTCTCTTTACT
Source organism: uncultured Rikenellaceae bacterium (assembly GCA_964535035.1). Lineage (GTDB taxonomy): Bacteria > Bacteroidota > Bacteroidia > Bacteroidales > VadinHA17 > LD21. The sequence goes on along the minus strand of CAZHRV010000008.1, from coordinate 2,248 downwards.
TGTGCTTTGTCCTTTAAAATGTATAATATTTGTTCCGGGGAAATAATAGTTACTGAATCCTGCCTGGAGTATCCTGTAGCTGTAATCAATATCTTCGCCGTACATAAAAAAATTCTCATCAAGAAGTCCTGTTTTTCGAACAGCTTCCCTGCGGAGGAACATGAAGGCACCTGCAATGATATCCGCCTTTGTTGTCTTTTTTTCGTCAAGATATCCAAGATAATACTTGTTGAACCGTTTTGATTTTGGGAATAGATATGAGAGCCCAATCATTTTATAGAAGGCTGTTCCGGGACCTGGAATACCTCTCTTTGATTCAGGCAGGAATCTGCCTTTACCATCTGTCATCCTCACACCCACAGCCCCTGCATCAGGGTATTGCTCCATGAAGCTGATGCACTTGCGGAATGTATCCTCTTCAACAATAGTGTCAGGGTTGAGAATCAGGATAAACCTTCCTGTAGCAAGTTGTAAAGCCTGGTTATTGGCTGCAGAGAAGCCCCTGTTAGTGTGGTTTATTATGAGCTTTATTCCCGGGAATTCATTCTTTACCATGGAGCAGGATCCGTCAACAGAATTGTTATCCACGACAAATATCTCACAATCAATACCTTCCGAAGCCTTGATGACTGAAAGAAGACATTGTTCCAGAAAATATCTTACGTTGTAGCTGACAATAATTACAGATAGATCCATGATTACTGTTTGCAGGTTAACTCTTCCTCTATTACTATCGCGAGGCGTTTAACTCCTTCTTCAATCACTTCAAGATCAGAAAATGAAAAATTTATACGCATTGTATTACGCCCGGAATCGTTACAGAAAAAGGTTGATCCTGCAACAAATGCGACATTTTTCTTAATGGCTTTCTCAAGGATATTGTCAGTATTGATAGTAGCTGGAAGCGTTATAAAAAGGAATAGACCGCCTTCAGGTTCTGTCCATGTCACCTCTTTGGGAAAATACTTCCTGAAGCATTTAATCATGTGATTGTGTCTTTCGCTGTAAAGAGCAATTGTCTTTTTAATGTTATTCTCCAGCAGCCCTTTTTCCATATAATGGGCAATGATCTTCTGAACGAAGGGAGAGGTACAGAGGTCGGCTGTTTGTTTTGCCATCACTATCCGGTCGAGGATAACCGGATTGCCTATTATCCATCCTACTCTGAATCCCGGAGCGAATATCTTCGAAAAGGTACATAATGTCAATACCCTTCCGGTCTTATCAAGCTGGTACATCATCCGTTGAGGTTCTCCGGTGAAGCGTATATATCTGTATGGGCTGTCTTCAACAATCAGGAGGTCATGTTTTTCAGCTATCTCAATTATCCTTATCCTGGCCTGTTCCGGAACTGTTATGCCTGCAGGATTCTGAAAATCAGGGATGATATAAATGAATTTGACTATTCTACCAAGCTCCCGAAGGTTGATGATTGTCTCTTCAAGTTCATCAGGATTCATGCCATTTTCATCGAGTGATATTCCCTTTAGCCTGGCTCCGTAAACGGAAAAGGCATTAAGTCCGCCCAGGTATGACGGAAGTCCGCAAAGCACATAATCACCAGGATCAAGAAATATCTTTCCTATGATGTCGAGCGCCTGCTGTGATCCGGTTGTGATTATGATATTTTCCGTATCAATATTCAATCCTTCCCGGTTGTGCTTTTCCGCAAGCATCTTACGGAGAAGGGGATCTCCTTCGGTGGTACCATACTGGAGTGCACTGGCACCCTCTTTTTCAAGCACTTCAAGCACTATCTCCTTCAGGTCATCAACAGGAAATGTTTCGGTAGCAGGAAGCCCTCCCGCAAAAGATATCATATGGGGATTCTGGAGGAGCTTAAGTATCTCCCGTATTGCAGAGCGTTGCATACTTTTTCCTGAAGCAGACAGGAATTTATTAACAGAATTTATCATTGCTGGTAGGGATTTCGGTTTTTTATTGCCCGTCCAAGTGTTATTTCATCAGTGTATTCCAGCTCATCACCGATAGCCACGCCTCTGGCCAGTGTTGTTATGAGGGTATCATATTGGCTAAGTTTCTTATAAAGATAATAATTAGTTGTGTCTCCTTCCATGGTTGTACTCAGTGCAAGAATTATTTCCCCGATACCGCCGGCTTTTACCTTTTCCTCGAGGCTGCTTATTTTAAGATCAGAAGGCCCAATGCCGTCGACCGGCGAAATTAATCCTCCCAGTACATGATATAAACCCCTGTATTGCCGGGTATTTTCAACAGCCATCACATC
>CAZHRV010000007.1:0-4730 GCA_964535035.1 uncultured Rikenellaceae bacterium | reverse complement strand
TACCTGGAGGTTCTTCTTTTCTTTTTTCACCTCTTCAACCTGGTTGAAAAAATCATTTGTCCATGTAAACACATCATATCGTCTCAGCCTGTTCTGCATTTTATGTATCCTCTTTTCTTTTTCTATCTCAGGCATTGTAAGAGCCCTGTTCAGGGCTTCGGCAGCTTCATCAATATCGGTGGGATTAATTATTATTGCTTCATTCAGTTCGATTGCGGCTCCTGTCATTTCGCTCAGCACCAGCATTCCATGTTTTTCTGTCTGACAGGCAACATATTCCTTTGCAACCAGGTTCATACCATCACGCAAAGGTGTAATAAACCCCACATCACTGAGATTATAGATTGCAATCATCTCATTAAAAGGAATTGATTTGTACTGGTAGATCAGTGGACGCCAGTTAAGAGTACTGTATTTGCCATTAATACGCCCGACAGTAGCTTCAATTTCCTTTTTAAGTATACGGTATTCCTGGATATTATCTCTTGATGGTACTACCACCATATTGAAGGTCACTCTGAAATGCCATTCGGGAAATTTCTCAAGAAACCTTTCGTATGACTTTAATCTGAAAAGGAATCCCTTTGAATAATCAAGCCTGTCAACTGAAAAGATCAGTTTCCTGTCCCCGAGATACTTCCTGATTTTATTTTTCTGGAAGTTGGTTTTGGGCGAATAACATGCATCATGAAATTTTGTAAAGTCTATTCCTATGGGAAAGGCATCCGCTTTGGATAACCTGCTGTTAATGGAAATAAAATTCTGTTCGACCTTATAGCCAAGAGTTCTTTTTACTGATTTGAGAAAATATTGGGTATAATCATTTATGTGGAATCCAATTACATCCGCGCCTGTCATACCTTTAAGAATAGCTTCACGCCAATTTCTTGGAAGAAGGCGAAACATCTCGAATGACGGAAATGGAATATGAAGGAAAAAACCGATATCGAGCTTCGGGAAAGATCTTCTTATTATGTCAGGCAGCAAAAAGAGCTGGTAATCATGGATCCATACAAAATCACCCGGTTGTATTATTTTTTGCAGTTTCTGAAAGAAAAGGTTATTTGCAGTTACATAAGCATTATAATAACTGGTGTCATATACAGTATTTGTGGGAAAGTAATGGAACAACGGCCAGATTGTATCATTGCAGAAACCGCCATAATATTTGTCATTTATCTTTCGCGGTATTTCAACCGGAATAAGTTCAATACCGGGGTGGACATTTATTTTTGCAAGCTGGGCATCGCCAGTACCTGCCCATAGGATTTTTGATGATGAATTATTATCTGAATTCATTTTTTCAGATAGAGAGAGAATTGCAGAAACCAACCCTCCTGAATTCTGAATAGGGTAAAACTCTTCTTTCTTTCTCAAAAGCTTAAACGGCAGCCTGTATGCTACAACAATAATCCTCTTAAATTCAAATTTGTCAATTGTTTTCACAGCTTACAGAAAAATTGGTTTATTTAATTTTGTCGATAACCGGTACACTGCATTTACCAGGCCTACATGACTGTATGTCTGGGGGAAATTACCCCACTGATTGAAATTCTTATCGGAATCTTCACTAAACAGACCGAGATGATTTGTGCTTTTATTAAGTGTTTCAATTACACTGAAAGCTTTATCGATCATTCCAACTGCCGCAAGAGCTTCTGCATACCAGAAACCACAAATAATGAATGTGTTACGCGATTTGCCAAGATCATCCTCTTTGTATCTTAAAAAAACTGCCGGGTCACTAAAAAGTACTTTTTCATAAGCCTTGAGGTGTTGCAGCGCTCTTCCTCCATTCGGATTCAGATAATTCATTGTGATAAGCTGAAGGTTACCTGCATCCATATGATTATTACCTATTGATTGCATATAAGCACCTTTCCCGGGATTAAAACAATCTTCGATATACTTTTCCGCACGGGCCATCAGTGAACTGGCTTTCTCTGTAATTTTTTTATTGTTGATTATTGATCCTATTTTTAAAGCTGCCTTGCATCCGACCCAGTGAAAAAGATTAGTATAGCAATGTATCTGGTTTGTCGTTCCAAATTCCCATGGACCAGAATCGGGTATATCTATATATTCCTCAATGCGGTCAAGAAGCCATTCGGTAATAAATTTGGATTTATGCATCTCTACGTAATCCAGCCTTTTATCAATAAAAAGAGGTAAAAGACTTATGAGTACCTGTCCATATACGTCATTCTGTGTCTGGTAAATGGCATTATTACCAATTCGTACAGGTTTATTCTTTAAATAACCTTCGAGAAGCAGCACTTTTTCATCGGGGACCCGGCCTCCTGTTATAGTATATAACGGTTTGATCTGTTGTTTCTCATTGAGAATAACATTTTGTATAAAATCAAAATATTTCTCAAGCTCTTCAAAGTGGCCGATATTGTTAAAAGCATTCAGCGTATAATATGTATCTCTCATCCAGCAGTAACGATAGTCCCAGTTCCGGTGTGCCTGGTCAATTTCGGGCAGGCTTGTTGATCCGGAAGCTATTACTGCACCAGTGTCTTCATATTGATGAAGTTTTAATACCAGTGCTGATCGTATAACCTCATCCTGGTAAATATATGGTATGGAAGTTGATTTTACCCAGTTTATCCAATAGGTTTGTGTCTTCTTAAGGAATAGTTCCGCTGTTTCTGCCAGGGGTGCTTCAAGAGGAACTCCATAGCTGAAGACCAAATAACGGGTTTCATTTAGCAGGAATGCTTTTTCATTGAGGATATAATTAAGAGGAATGTCGGATGTGAGCCGTATCTGGCTGCTTAAATTCAGATATCGGATATGGTTGCTGCCTGCAGAAATTTCCGGAGTAAGTTTCCCGTAATTATCAACAGGATGACATTTCACAATGATAAACGGATCACCCTCAAGAAGCTCAATTTTTCTGAAGAGCATAAGGGGCTTGAAATATCTTTCATACTGGTTGAAACGTGGTGCATAATCGATAACTCTGAACTTTCCATCCTTTGCTTTGAATTCAGTTGCCAGAATGTTGGTGTTTTTAATATAATACTGTGTTGACTTGTAATCGCTATCATTCGGCATTATACTGAATTCACCACCTTTCTTTTTGTCGAGCAGGGAGCCAAAGATAAAGCTGCTGTCGAATTTGGGCAGGCAGAGCCAGTTTACGTTAGCCCTTGTATCGATATAGGCCAGGTAGGAACAATTCCCTATTACTCCAAAATTATACTTGTTCATATTATTTGGTCACTTAATCTTTTGCCTGATGAATAACTCTTTGCGGGAATGGGATTTCAATTCCCTCTTTATCGAATGCGACCTTTAAGCGTTTCCTTAATTCACCTGTTATCTCCCACTGCTTAAGAGGTTTGGTATCGCCAAGTATCTTTAGAATTATTGCTGAGTCTGCAAAATCATTAACACGTAGAAACTGAGGAGGCTTTAGAATAAACTCCTTATACTGAGGATCCTCCGCCAGTTCATTACCGGTCTTGTTTATTACCTTGATAACATGTTCAAGGTCGGTATCATATGCAACACCCATGTTGAGATTTATTCTTGCAAACTTCTTTGAAAGATTTGACGCTCTCTTAATATCACCATGCGGGATATGATGTATCGTTCCGTTAAGATCGCGTAATGTGGTCAGCCTCAGGGTTATATCCTCTACTGATCCGCCGGTTCCATCAATATTAACAACATCTCCGATCCTGTACTGATTCTCAAGGATAATAAACAATCCTGTAATTATATCCCTGATAAGATATTGCCCTCCAAAACCAATTGCCAGTCCTATTATACCGGCACCTGCAAGTATCGGACCGATTGCAATAACGGCTTCCTGCAGGATCATCATGATGGCCATAGTAAGAATAATTATTCTTGTGGCGCCGGCAAAAATGCGGATAAGAGTATCCTCGCGTTTTTTTTCTGCCTCTATCTCCATACTGCTGTCAGCTACTACTGCAATTCTAACAGCTTTTCTGATTACCTTGCTTAAAATTATAATCAGCAGCCAGGCTGCAACAGCAATTATCAGAATCTTTAATCCATGCGTCAACAGCCATGGGAATATTGCTTCAGCCCATTTTGTAATTGTATCTTTCATAGTAATATTTAATTAATAACCATCTGAATTTTTGAGCCATTTGCTTACCTTTTTAATTATCTGAAACCGATTAATGAATGTAAGCGATAAATCCTGAATGATATCAGTGTTTGTATTTTCCACGTAAGATTGCAAGATAATAAAAAAATCAACTTTCTACCACTTTCGTGTTTGGCTTCTTAGTCAACTAAGTATCCAAAACATTATCTAACAGGGGTTTAATTTTAGGTGAACAAATGAGATGGCATTTGAATATTAAACATCAGCTGGTACATTAAAACCTGCATTGAATCTAATTACTATTATCCTGGTGTTTTTACCAGAATTTGCCTTGTGTTCTCCAGGGCTGAATCGGTTCCGAAGATACTCAGGACATCACCTGATCTAATATATGTTTTTCCGTGCGGAATAAACAAACTGGTGCCTCTTTTTACCATAATCAGGATAGCATCCTTGTGGAAGGGAATTTCCTGTATCTGGTGTCCGTCTATATCTGAATTGACAACAGGAATCTCTTCCACGCTAAAATTCTCAAATGTTTCTACAAGGGCATTGTAAATTGCGGGCCTTACGATAAGTGTTTCGATTGTGGTTGCCAATACCCTCCTGACATCTATGGTGTTAATATCCAGATTCTTAA
>CAZHRV010000006.1:0-7283 GCA_964535035.1 uncultured Rikenellaceae bacterium | reverse complement strand
GAGAATTCAGTGGCTGAATTAAATACTCTGCCATTGCCGGTTCCGGAAGGTGTTTTAACGTAACAATAAAATGATCCTTCAGGCTTTTTAGCTTTAAATCCTATTTCATTCAGAGCCTCAACAAGAAGATCGAATCGTCTTGAATATTTTTTTATAGTTTTTTCTGTTGTCTCCGTATTTCTTAAAGCCTGAATGCCTGCTTTCTGAATTGCCCTGAATTGTCCGGAATCGGTATTGTCTTTAACGGTGGCATATGCATTAACGGCTTTGCTGTTTCCGCAAATGAATCCCATTCTCCAGCCAGTCATGTTAAATGCTTTCGATAAAGAATAGACCTCAAGTCCCACCTCCATAGCTCCCTCAGTGGCAAGAAAGCTGAGCGGTTTATATTCGTCATAGGTTAATGCGCTGTATGCGGCATCATGAATAACGACAATACCGTTTTTCATTGCAAAGTCAACGACTTTATTGAAAAATTCCTTTGTTGCTACAGCACCTGTCGGGTTATTCGGGTAGTTAAGGTAAAGCAGCTTGGCTCTCTTCAGAACTTCAGGGGGTATTGAATCGAGATCGGGCAGAAAAGAATTTGTTTCCCACAGGGGAAGATTGAACACTTCGCCGCCAAGATATTTTGTATATGTTGCAGTTACTGGATATCCCGGAACAGTAGTCAGTAAAATATCTCCGGGATTAATAAAACATATGGGCAGCATGGCAAGTATTGGCTTTGACCCAATCCCATGAATTATATTTTCAGGTGTAATCAGTCCCGCCAGCCCGTATACTTTTTCCAGGTATCGAACTGCAGCTTCCCGGAATTCGGGGATCCCATTATCGGCATACCATCTGTTTTCAGGCTTACCTGCCTCTTCAGCCAGGGTTTTCACTACCAGGTTATCTGCCGGCCAGTCAGGCTCTCCCACACCCATATCGATAAGATCGATATCAGGGTGAGCCTGTTTTGCAGCAGCCTTTGCTCTTTTTATCAGTTCAAATTTGTATATGACCGTTGATTTATCAAAGCTTATTCCGCCAAGACGTTCGGATATTTTATCATCAATAAAATTATTCATATGGTCCGATTATTTCAGGCAACTGGCAAATGTAATAAAAGTAACATGGATTGAGCACAGGGTTAGTAAGTAAAATATAAGGATTAAAAGCCGCTTAATCGTTTTCATTCTTCAGAAAAGAGTTTTAAATTTGGATGAGTTATGTCAGGAAAGGAATTTCTTTATCAGGTTCATTAAACTTAAAATCATGAGCAAATACATTTATTTAACCTGTACCCCGGAAGCCCTTGTCGCTTCGATGCTGCCACCAGAAGGATTCGGAATGTATCTTTCGACAGGAACAAAGAAAAGGAATAAAGGCCAGACAATATTCTTCGAGGTTGATCTTGGCAAAGTAGAGAATCTTATTGATATGGAGAGCCTTAATAAGAGATGTGTTGCCAAGGAAGATGGAAGCCCTAAAAGCTCTGTTTATCTTTCTGTTTACAGAAGTCTTGAAATGTTACCGACAGAAGCACTTAAGAGCCTTTATCTTACTACAGATCATGGTTGTGTTCTTGAACTCAAAAGAGCTGCCTATGATAAGAGTAAAGAGCCACAGAATGCTCTTCATCTGTACCAGGAATTATCCCCGGTCACTCCCCTCGTTGCAAGCGGGCTTGCTCCATCAGCATTCCTTAAAAGACTTACTGACGGATCGACTCCGATAGTACTGCCAAAATTGTTCTTTGTCGAACTCAAGCTTGATGAGCTGGCAACAAATCCGCTCTCAGGATCAACCGAACATCTGCCTTATCCGAATATAGGTCACCTGAGGGATTGCCTTGAAATTCTGAAGGGTGAATATGAAAAGCATATGAAGACCGTTCAGAGAATCTTCTCAGGGACACTTCTTTACAGGACTATTGAAACAGGATTTTATGTAGGTACAAAGGATGATATAGTGTATTATCCTTATCCGGATATGAAGGAACTCGAAGATATTAATTACGAGTTTTTCCGCGGGATATAATTCACGAAAGATTAATTATCAGGACCTCTGCTTAAAAGACTGATGTTTATGTTATACTTATTTATCCGGGATGATATTCAAGATTGATTTTATTTATTTGTATTAATAAAAAACTAATATAGTTTTGTACCCGTAAAATTCTTCACGTCAGAATCTTTAATTTCTAATTTTAAAAACAGATTATATGATTAGTAGTATTTTTTGGATTGTACCGGTTTCAGCGCTGCTGGCTCTGTTATTTGCCTGGATCTTTTTCAGAAACATGAAAAGACAGGAAGAGGGGACGGACAGGATGAAAGAAATTGCCACATATGTCAGGGAAGGGGCTATGGCTTACCTGAATCGTCAGTATAGAGTAGTCATTAAGGTTTTCGTTATTCTTGTTATTCTTCTGACTCTACTGGCATATTTCGGAATACAAAATCCTTTTGTCCCGGTTGCTTTCCTTACCGGAGGGTTCTTTTCAGGACTTTGCGGTTACCTGGGAATGAAAACTGCAACATTTGCGTCAAACAGAACAGCATGGGCTGCTTCCAAATCGCTCAACAAGGGACTTCAGATAGCCTTAAGAAGCGGCGCAGTAATGGGACTTGTTGTTGTCGGGTTCGGGCTTCTTGATATTGCTATCTGGTTCCTGATCCTGAATGGCCTGGTATTTACTCCCGAACATATGGACACAGGATTGAAATTTATTGGTCTGACCTTTGTCCATCCTGGTACTACTGACCATGAGAAACTTATTGAAATTACGGCGGTCATGCTGACCTTTGGAATGGGTGCATCAACACAGGCCCTCTTTGCGCGTGTCGGAGGCGGGATATTTACAAAAGCTGCTGATGTAGGTGCTGACCTGGTTGGAAAGGTAGAAGCAGGCATTCCCGAGGATGATCCACGCAATCCTGCAACCATTGCAGATAATGTTGGTGACAATGTTGGCGATGTTGCCGGAATGGGAGCTGATCTCTATGAATCCTATGCAGGCTCTATACTGGCTACTGCCGCTCTTGGCGCCGCTTTGCCAGCGATTACAGGTGACATGCAGATGAAGTCCGTAATTGCTCCAATGATAGTATCGGCAATAGGCATTTTACTCTCTATAGCCGGCGTATACATGGTACGAACAAAAGAATCTGCAACACCAAAAACTCTTTTACGTGCACTTCTCCTTGGAACAGGCGGCAGTTCAGTACTGATACTTGTTGTGCTGGCGGTCCTGGCCGCCCTTAACTGGATCACCTGGGGAGTTTTTGGCGCTGCAGTATCAGGTCTTCTGGCAGGTGTAATAATAGGGCAATCCACTGAATATTATACATCTGATGCCAATAAACCAACACAGGGTATCGCCAAACAAGCACAACAGGGACCCGCCACAGTTATTATTGAAGGCATGGCTGTAGGTATGTCTTCTACCTGGATCCCCGTTCTAACTATAGTGCTTGGAATTATAGCTGCATACGGGTTCTCAGGTGGATTCCATAATTTTGGCATGGGTGTTTATGGTATTGGCTTCGCTGCAGTAGGGATGCTCTCAACTCTCGGCATCACACTTGCCACGGATGCTTTCGGTCCTATTGCTGATAATGCAGGCGGGAATGCTGAGATGTCTGAGTTGCCCAAAGAGGTAAGAGAGAGAACCGATGCTCTTGACGGACTGGGCAATACAACTGCAGCAACGGGAAAAGGCTTTGCTATAGGCTCCGCTGCCCTCACTGCCCTTGCACTGATGGCGGCTTATATGGAAGAGGTACGATTATGGCTTGGAAGATTAATTGATAAAGCCCCTGATGGATTCAAATTGATCGGGGATACACTTTTCTACAATAGTACTGTTCCTGCAGTTCAGGACGGACAAACAGCAGTAAATATTACCTCTGCAACAATCAGGGATTTTGCTGCTGCCTATGACCTTTCTCTTTTTAATCCGATACTTCTTGGCGGGGTTTTCATAGGAGCCATGATGGCATTCCTGTTCAGCTCAATGAGTATGAAAGCAGTTGGCCGGGCCGCAGGAAAGATGGTTGATGAAGTAAGACGCCAGTTCCGCGAAATACCGGGAATCATGGAAGGAGAAGCAAAACCGGATTATGCAAAATGTGTTGAGATCTCCACGGCGGGCGCACAGAGTGAAATGCTTGTCCCATCGTTAATTGCAATTACCGTTCCGCTTCTTGTTGGTGTGTTCTTTGGCGTACCCGGGGTGATAGGACTTCTTGCAGGAGGCCTGAGCTCAGGATTTGTCCTCGCAAGCATGCTGAACAATGCAGGCGGAGCATGGGATAATGCAAAGAAATTCATTGAACGAGGAAATTACGGCGGTAAGAATAGTGAACCGCATAAAGCATCTGTGGTAGGGGATACAGTTGGAGATCCTTTTAAAGATACATCCGGACCGTCTCTCAACATCCTTATTAAGCTGATGTCAATGGTATCTGTTGTTCTTGCAGGATTGACAGTAGCATTAAGTATCTTCGGATAAAAACGATTAACATATTCTAAAAAGAGGCTGTATCAAAAGATGAAAAACCACCCCGTCATGACCCTTCGGGCATGACACCCCCCGCTACAGCGGGGCAGGCTCTCCTCTAAAAAGAAGGGGAGCCCTGACCGAAAGGTTAGGGGGAGGCGGTGCCTTTTGAGACACTCTCTTTTTGTATTTTTAGATATAAAATGAAGCGAATGATCCTTCCTACACTTACCGACATCAAATCTACACATGAACGTATAAAACCATTTATCCACCGGACGCCTGTTCTGACCTCTCGGCTGCTGAACGAAATCTTCGGATGCGAAATGTTTTTCAAATGCGAGAATTTTCAGAAAACAGGTTCATTTAAGTTCAGAGGTGCAACAAATGCTATCCTGCAATTAACGGAAGAACAAAAAAAGTGGGGTGTTATAACTCATTCATCAGGCAACCATGCCGGAGCACTTGCACTTGCCGCTTCAATGAATGGTGTAAAACCTTATATTGTTATGCCTGAGAATGCTCCTGCAGTCAAGGTAAATGCTGTTAAAGGGTACGGAGCAGAGATCACTTTCTGTAAACCAACACTTCAATCACGCGAGGAGACTGCAAGGATCATAATTGAAAAGACTGGAGCTGTTCTTGTCCACCCCTATGATAATTACAATGTTATTTGCGGACAGGGAACTGCTGCTGTAGAGTTGCTTGAAGATGTAAATGATCTTGAAATCATTGTAGCTCCTGTTGGAGGAGGCGGGCTGCTCAGCGGCACCTCAACTGCCGCCAGGGCTATCAATAGTAAAATAAAAATTATGGGAGCTGAACCGCTCAATGCCAATGATGCCTGGAAATCATTTACCTCAGGTGTGCTTACACCTTCTGTTAATCCTTTAACAATAGCTGACGGGCTTCTGACATCTCTCAGCGAACTGACTTTTTCCATTATCAGAAAGAATGTTGATGATATTTATACTGTTAAGGAGGAATCCATTATCGAATGTATGCTGCTTGTCTGGGAGAGGATGAAAATTATCATTGAACCATCTTCTGCAACAGTACTTGCAGCTATCAGGGAGAATCCCGGTTTTTTCAGGAGAAGAAGGGTGGGTCTGATTATTAGCGGCGGGAATGTAGATTTCCGGAAACTTCCATTTTAGTCTTTTTTTCTGAAACAGGCGGCAACAGGATAATGATCGGAATACCTAATTTTGAAAACCTCAAAATGCCTGCTTTCCAATGCGTTATCATACAATATATAGTCTATCCTGTTTGCCGGGTAGTTGCCCTTGTAGGTGAATCCGGCTCCATAGCCTGAACTGACAAAAGCATCATTTAACCCCTTCCTTATTTTCCTGTACGAATATGAAACAGGAGTATCGTTAAAGTCGCCTGCCACTATTACAGGATATGGAGACAGATTAATCTGTGCTTTTACCAATTGTGCCTGGACAGCCCTTACAATAAATCCTTTTTTAAGGTTCAAAGAGAGATTTATTACCTCGTCGAGGGTCTCATTGTCACCGGGTGAGGTTATTTCTTCCAGTAAAGATCGTTCCATTCTCTTTAGCCTGTATGACTGAAGCTGGTTGTTAAAGATCCTGAGAGTATCCTGGTCGATTACAATATCGGAGAAAATTGAAAGGCTTGAAGATCCCGGATGGATAATCTCTCCCTTTCTTATTATGGGAAATCTGCTGTAAGTTACAATACCATAATAATTATTCCTGCCACTGCCTATAACCTTCAAATGTGAGTAATATTTTCCGCCAAGAGCGTTTCTGAGCGATGTATCTTTCTGAGATGGCACACCGGCGACATAAAATTCCTGGAGGCAAAGAATATCAGCTTTCTGAGCTTTCAGAAAATCGATTACTTTCTTTTCGGAATTTGCATCACTTCCCTCATAAATATTAAAAAGCCTCAGATTATAGCTTAAAACCTTGAAAGTATCTTTTGTATCACCGGATGGTTTTCCTATCCTGATGTAATTTGACAGATGTGTAAATCCAAGTGCGATGAAAAACACAGATATGAGAGCCTCATATCTCAGAAGAGCCAGCCATATAATTGCCAGGATAATATTGGCAAGGAGAAGGTAAGGATAGGCAAGCCCGAAAAAGGCAGGTAAAATAAAAGTGTCAGGGTTAATGTAGACTGCCAGGTATGATACAAGCAATGATAATCCAAAAAAAAGATTGGCAGCCAGCAACAAATTATATAGAAATTTTCTCAAGTATTAATCTTATGGGAAGCTAAAATAGCTGAAATCATTACAAATATATATCTCAGGATTATGAAATTTGACAAGTATAGGGAAAGATTATATAAAACCTGTTTTTTTTATGATCAGTTCTTTTTCTGGCTTTCTCTGAAAAGAATCTCTTTTTCCTCTTTTGTAAGACTGTCATAACCTCCTTTTGATATTTTATCGAGGATCAGGTTTATTCGGGCCTGATGTTCAGCTTTCCTATTATTATACTCGTAATCGGTAGCAGGTTTCTTATATTTTACTTTTAGTTTTTTCCTTGGTTTGAACAGAGTGACAAAGAAATCAATAATCCTGTTAAATCCTTTTCCGATATCATGTCCCTGCCTCAGGTTGACAGTATAGAGATAACCGAACAGAGCGCCTCCAATATGAGCCAGCTTGCCCCCCGAGTTTACCGAGAAACCCATAACTGATGTGAGTATAAATATTCCGAGGGCCATATATTTTATCTTCACCCTTCCCAGCAGAAACAGGTTAACAGTATAATCAGGTACATAAGCGGCAATTGCAATGACAACAGCCATG
>CAZHRV010000005.1:0-12358 GCA_964535035.1 uncultured Rikenellaceae bacterium | reverse complement strand
ATAAGTATTCCTTATTTGATTAGAACCGCGGAGCGAGTACGTTAATACTGATAACTTATGACCATCATCTATGAACAACCGCGCAGCGGTTCCATAAATACTAATAATCTATGATCATCATGTATGAACAACCGCGGAGCGGTTCCATAAATACTTGTTGATAATCTGTCACATTATATGTGAACCGCGGAGCGGTTCCATAATTAAAGATTAATATAATCTATATCCTGAGAAATAACCATTTACATTATAAGAGGATATTTCATAACCATTGTTTTGTAGAATAGAAAGGTTAACGATGTCATCCTTGTTTAATTTCATAGTTATGCTTCCTCTAAAAATGCCATTTGAGGTAGATGGACCAATTATTGTTTCATAATCTGTTCCTAATACTTTGACAATTATTGAACCGTTGGGAGGTAATGTAATTGAAACACTAAATGAATATATCCCATCATTAGGGACATGAAAAGTTCCTGTTAAATTATCATAATCATCGCCTTCGTTATAATAATTATCCCCTGAAATAAGATTAAAAATTAGGTTAACCGGGGTATTATCAGGTAATAGTAAAGATGATGAAATTTCTGCCCTGAAAGCTATTAATTCACCGATAGTAACTGGATTGTCATCGTTTGTCAATGATAACTGATAGTTTTCTGGATTATAAATTAAGGCCTGTATCTCATTCTCCGGGTCAGCATCTGCATCATCTTTCAGATAAGTAAGATCAGCTGATATACTGTTCGTTAAAGAGAGAGTGTTATCAGAACTGTTGAAAGATAACTGTTGATTATCTGTGTTATCAAGATATTTATTAAGACTAACACCTGTTGATGTGCTGTTATTTGTAATTGTCAGCAGATCATCTGCTAACTCAATATCCTGTATTTCGTTCTCCGGGTCAGCATCTGCATCATCCTTGAGCTCTGAGAGATTAACCGGTGATGTGGTTCCCGAAATGTTTAATATCCTTGATGAAGGATCCCATGTTAATGATTGCCTGTAGGGTGAGAGATCCCACTCTGTGGCCAGGGGGTTATCTGTTATCTTGAGCTTATCAGAGCTTATAGTAATATCCTGCAATTCATTTGCCGGATCGCCGTCGCTTTCAATAGAGGATATCTTAACCTGGTTGCCGCCGGAGATGGCAAGATAATCTGAACCGTTGACATTCACAACCGAGAGGGTTTGATCGTCAGTTGCCGGGTCGCCGGGATCGCCTTTCAGCCCCTGTATCCCCTGTAGACCTGTATCACCTTTTGGTCCCTGGGGCCCGGGTTCGAGAGATTTTTTTGCAAAGAGAGCATACGGCACTGCCAGGAACTGTATAGTACCCATATCCATAAAATCATTCTCGAATTTCACCTCCACTTTCAGGAAGTGATAGGCCTCTTCCCAGTCAACCTGTGAAAGTTCACCGCAGAGTGCATTGCCTGTTGGTACACCCTGTCCTATGATAAGAGAAAAGACGCCGAATCTGGAGGTAAAAACGTCCTGATGAAGTTCCTGGTACACTATTGTTCCCAGCGGATCATTCTTAATAATTGAAAACTTTACACTTATCTTCCTATTGACAATCTCGTTGCCGTAATTGTCCCTGGCAACAGCCTGGTAATGGATCCCCAGTGGTACATTATCCTGGGCAAAAATGCCCGCCGTAACTACTGAAATAACCAGTAACAGAAAGTATCTCTTTATAACTCTTGAAGCCATAGCTTAAGGTTTATATTTTTTCAATCTTGAATGTACGGTTCATAAATCCATCTTCACTCGAGATCCTTATCAGGTAAAAGCCCCTGATAAAATTTTCCATATCATATTGTTCTTTATGCCAGAACTGGCCGATAAAAGTTAGTCTGTCGGTAAAAACCACCGTTCCCGTTATGTTGATAATATCGATCCTGAAAGTTCTTCCGGATTCTCCGAACAACTCAACAGTGATGAAATCAACTATAGGGTTAGGATAAACACTCGCACCAGTTCCAAGAGGAGCATCTTCGTTTGAAAGCTTTATACGGGGTTGCTGAAATCCCTGTGTAAAAATATACCATGAACATTCCGCCATCTCCACTGCTGTCTCACCAACAGTCTGCGAAAAGCTTACTTTACCGTCAGTTACAATTCCTGCAAGCGGAACAAGCACCTGGTGTGACAATTGCTGTGAAAAAACAGTTGTCCACGAAATAAGTAAACCTGGTATCAGAATCCTCAGAGCATTCATCATCTTAAAACCTTCGTGGGATGCCAAAAATAATTAAAATTTTGACATATCAACCGTTTTTGTTGATAAATGTGTTAATAACTTCCTTGAATATTTTATCTGTATTAGAAAAAAATTCTTAATGCATGACCCTTGGGGCCGGAATTTTCCCCTGAATTTTATAATATTGGTGATTGAAAAGTACCATGCTGAAACCATATCTTTTTCATAATCTTACTGAAGCCGGATGTGATGAGGCAGGCAGGGGCTGCCTGGCTGGTCCGGTCGTGGCTGCCGCGGTAATCCTGCCGAAATACTATAAACATCCGGTTCTGGATGATTCAAAGAAGCTTAACGCAAAACAGAGAGCCCTTCTGAAGGAAGATATAATGAAATATGCATTAGCGTGGAATGTGGCTTTTATTGACAATAATGAGATAGATGAAATAAATATACTCAGGGCATCAATAAAGGCCATGCACCTGGCAATAGACGGACTTTCAGCAAAACCCGGGTTTCTGCTCATTGACGGCAACTGCTTCTTTCCATATAAAAACATAAAACATAAAACAATAATAAAGGGAGACGGGCTTTATTCACCAATAGCTGCAGCTTCGGTGCTTGCTAAGACTTTCAGGGATGAATTCATGGAAAAAATTCATAGTGAATACCCTGATTACGGCTGGAACAGGAATAAAGGCTATGCAACCGCATTCCACAGAAAATCTATCCTGGACCACGGTATTACCCCATATCACAGAAAATCATTTGCTCTCTTTAACACACAAATGACATTTACTTTCTAGCATTCATTTTTTCTGATTAAAAAACTATATTTGCTGTCTAACTAAAACTAATCCCAAAAGAAATATCATGAAGAAAATAACATCTGTCCTATTTATCCTTCTTCTGGGTTTTGGATTAAAAGCCAGGGCTGATGAAGGAATGTGGCTGCTGCCGCTTATTGAGAAACTGAACATGGGTAAGATGACTGAGCTTGGACTGCAACTTTCTGCAGAGGAAATTTACAGCCTTAATAAAGCCTGTATAAAAGATGCTGTTGTAATTTTTGGCGGAGGATGTACAGGTGAGATCGTTTCATCGCAGGGACTTATTCTAACGAACCATCATTGCGGGTATGATCTTATTCAATCACACAGCTCCGTGGAACATGATTACCTGAGAGATGGATTCTGGGCAATGAATAAGGAAGAGGAGCTCCCTAATCCGGGACTTCGTGTTATTTTCCTGCTAAATATTGAAGAAGTTACCGATCAGGTACTTGCAAATGTCAATTCAGAAACGAGTGAAACTGACAGAACAGCAGCAATAAATGAAGCCAGGAGAGCCATTGAGAACAAAGCAAGCGAAGGTAATAATTACAGGACTTCTGTATCATCTTTTTATGGCGGAAATTACTTCTATCTTCTTGTTTATGAGATATTTAATGATGTCAGACTGGTTGGGGCACCTCCATCTTCAATAGGAAAATATGGCGACGATACCGACAACTGGGAATGGCCCCGTCATACAGGCGATTTCAGCGTGTTTCGCGTCTATTCCGGTCCCGACGGTAAACCTGCTCCCTACTCTGAGGATAATATCCCGCTCAAGCCGAAATACTGGCTGCCCGTCTCCCTGAAAGACCTGGATACAGGTGATTTTACCATGATACTCGGATACCCGGGAGGAACACAAAGATATTACACATCATACGAGGTTAATGAGATAATGAACATCACAAATCCGAACAGGGTAAAAATACGCGGTGTCAAGCAGGAAATATGGCTCGCTGACATGCTTGCAGACCAGAAAGTAGATATCCAGTATGCTTCTAAATATTCCCGTTCATCAAATTACTGGAAATACTCTATAGGACAAAATAATCAGCTTAAGAACCTCAATGTTATAGCAAAGAAACAACATATTCAAGATCAATTCAATAAGTGGGTAAATGCAGATGAGGAACGAAAGGCAAAATATGGAGATGCACTAAACCTTATCAAATCTTCAATTGAGGGTAGAGCTGAATACCAGAATGCTCTGCAGTACCTGAACGAATGTATCCAGGGGTGTGAAATACTGACCTTCAGCCGTCTGACAGGAAGACTCATGGAAGCACTCAATTCAGAAGATCAGCAGAAGATAACTGAAACTGCAAGTGAGCTTAAAGAGAATATCGTTGATATCTATAAGGATTACAATCCACCGACTGATCTGAAATCAACAAAGGCAATGCTCAAATTATACAGGGCAGATATCTCCTCAGAATTCATCCCTGATTTCTACTTAGATGTGGTTGACAAAAAATTCAAGGGCAACATTGAAAAGTTTGTGGACAAAATGTTTGCAAAATCAATATTTGCCAGTGAGGCAAAGCTGACAGCTTTTCTTGATAATCCCGACCGTAAAATCCTTGAAAAAGATCCGGCTGTAACTACCTTTTCCTCAATTAGCAAAGTAGGCCGACATGTTTCAGAAGAACTCAATAAGTTCACCTACGATTTGCAGAAAGGACAGAGGTTATGGGTTGCCGCAATGATCGAGATGACACCCGAAAAAATACATTATCCCGATGCAAATTCCACTATGCGTCTTACTTACGGAACAATACAGGATTATGATCCCAGGGATGCTGTAACCTATAAACACTACACAACACTCCAGGGGGTGATTGAAAAATACAAGCCGGGTGATTATGAGTTTGATCTGACGCAACGGCTTATCGATCTCTACAATAAAAAGGAATACGGAAGATATGCATCCTCGAAGGGATATATGCCGATATGTTTCCTTACAACCAACGATATCACAGGCGGTAATTCAGGCAGCCCGGTACTTAATGCCAACGGGGAGCTGATAGGCCTGGCTTTCGACGGCAACTGGGAAGCCATGAGCGGCGACGTTGCATATGAACCTGCGATTCAGAGAACTATAGCTGTAGATATTAGATATGTTCTCTGGATAATGGATATTTATGCAGGGGCAGGACATCTTGTTGATGAAATGACGATAGTGCAGTAAAACTCTTCATCACCAACACCGGAATCTTTATTTCCCATGTCGAATGAAATAACAATATATACCGATGGGGCCGCTCGTGGTAATCCCGGTCCGGGTGGTTATGGTGTTGTACTGATATCAGGAAAACACAGGCGTGAAAAATCAGAAGGGTACAGACTTACAACCAATAACCGCATGGAACTCATGGCTGTTATCGCTGGCCTGGAGGCACTGAGAAAACCCGGCTTAGATGTAGTTGTATATACCGATTCACGATATGTTGCTGATGCAGTGGAAAAGGGATGGGTATTCCAGTGGGAGTCAAAATTGTTCAAAAAGAAGAAAAATCCGGATCTCTGGATGAGGTTCCTCAAGGTTTATCGCAGCCATAAGGTAAGGTTTGTGTGGATAAAAGGCCACTCAAGCAACAAGGAAAATGAACTTTGCGACAGGATAGCTGTGGAAGCATCAGGAAGAGAACGTCTTCTGGAAGACACCGGCTACCAGGGTGATAGTGAAGAAAATGGATTATTCTGAGTATTAGTATCACATGTTTATTTTGCCATCTTAAATAATTGGTGCATTTTTGTAAAAATACCTGTAGATGCAAAAGTTATTTATCGAGCAAACACAGAACACACCTGAAATTAACTTCTCTCCGGAAGAAAATGTTTTTCTGATACAGGGTAAATCTTCTCCTGAAGATGTTCGTGAATTATATTACCCGGTTATTGAATGGATAAGAATATTTCTTGATGATCTTCTTGAGGGAGAGTATACGAATTTCAACAAAGAAACTCCCTTAAAGTTCAAGGTTGACATGTCATATTTCAATTCATCATCCGCAAAATTCTTTTATGATATTTTCTGTGAGCTCAAACGAATATCTTCATCAGATATTCCAGTGGTTGTGGAGTGGTATTATGATGAGGATGATAATGACATGAAGGACGCAGGGGATGATATTGCACAGTTGGCGGAGATGAAATTCACCTATATCGCGAAACCGAGAAATCAGTAATGAGAGGTCAGAAGGAACTCTATGATCTTCTGGAGAGGCTTAAAATAAAGTACGATTATGATGAGCATCTTCCGGTTACTACAATTGATGATGCAATCAAACACTGGAAAGATTATAATTCAGGAAGATGTAAAAATATCTTTTTTCGTAATCACAAGGGTAACCGGCATTACCTTGTGATCCTTGAATATCTATGGCAGCTCGACATTCACAATCTTGAAAAACGTCTTAAACAGGGCAAGCTGACCTTTGCATCTGATAAAAGGTTGAAAAGATATCTTGGCATCGAACCAGGATCAGTCTCCCCATTTGGGCTTATCAACGATAAGGATCATCATGTTCATCTATTCATTGATGAAAAACTGAATGAATATAACCGATTGGCTTTTCATCCAAATATTAATACTGCCACCCTGGTAATATCAAGATCCGATTTCCTGAAATTCCTCGAATATGTGGGAAATTCCTATGAATTCATCAAACTTTATGATTGACCCCCCAACCCCACGTTGACGGTTATTTACCTCCCGATACGCTTTCACTACGTTCAAGCTATCGGGACAGGCTCTAAAGGGGGGTTCTAAACCCAAATACATTTTTATTTTATTCAGTTCGGGTTTTAAGCCCCCTTTTAGGGGGCAGGTCATGCTTTACCGGAGATTACTTCTTATAGACCGGCTGTTTCCACTCCTCCATTGGTTCATATTTACTGAGACTGGCCCAGAGTATACCACGTTTCTGTATTTCCAGCGCTTCAGGTACATTGAAATCGGAAGCTACATGTCCGAGTGAAGAATAAAACACCCTCCCTTTTCCATAAGCCTTTTTCCAAACAACAGGTACGACGTTGCTCCCTATCCATGAAGCATTCTGGTCAGAAAATGTGGTGATGGCCAGGACCTTGACATTGGGATCGACATGTACATAGTACTGTTCCGAATGCATATCAAAATCTGAAAGTCCTTTTGTGACCGGGTCCTTATGATCAGTTATATTTACCCTGTAATCAATAACACCTCCCGGATGAGCCACCCACTGACCTCCTACCATGAACTGGTATTCGGTATTGTTTCTGAATGAGTCACCGAGTCCGCCATGCCAGCCTGCCAGTCCAACTCCGCTCTTAACTGCTTCAAGCAGAGCCCTTTCCTGTGGTCCCTCAATTGTGCCCATGGTCCAGGCCTGGATAATCAGGTCAAAATCATTTTTCAGGTCAAGCTCCGTATACGAATTCAGGGTGTCTGATACAATTACTTTCGCACCCTCCGATTCCATCCACGGAACAAAAATATCCCGGCATTTGTCCGGCTCATGGCCCATCCATCCGCCCCAGACAAATAATACTTTCTTGCCGTCAAGCGGAGAATCGCTTCCGGCAAATAAACTCCGCCCATATAACGATGGAGCCATTACTGCTGCAGTGGCTGCAACAGTGCTCTTTGAAATAAATGATCTGCGTGTAATCATTGGAATAAAAATTTAGGCTAAGATACAAATTTCTCATATATTCATACTTCCACCGTCATTCTGAGCGGAACGAAGTTAAGCGAAGAATCTTTTTAAACGTTGATGGATCTATTTATTATTAAAAAAGCCATAGGGTTAAAGTACCTCCAGGATGTCTTAGTAATTAAACTGATTACAAGAATGACCTTATTTGTAATGATTCTAAAATTAAAAACGATTGCATCAAATCAATTTCTCGTACGTCCTTATTCTGAAACCAAACGACAACTGAAACAAACCATGAAAAGATTTTTGATTGCATTTTTAAATATATTTTTGATTATCCCCTTTATTTCCGGCCAGACTCAGGATCTGCCCAAGAAACAATACAAAACAGCACATATTACTGATGCGCCTGCAATAGATGGTATTCTTGATGAGGATACATGGAATGAAGGAGAATGGATTGATGATTTCACACAAAATGAACCTTATAACGGACGACCGGCATCACAAAGAACCGAATTTAAGATTCTTTTCGATGATGATAATCTGTATGTTGCCATCAAGAATTTTGATACCAGCCCCGATAGTATAGTGAATCGTCTGACCCGCAGGGACCAGGCTGATGGTGATCTTGCCGGAATAATAGTTGACAGCTTTCATGATCTCCGGACAGGTTTTCTGTTCGGAGTCAGCTCGGCCGGTGTCAAATATGACATGATGTTCACTGAAGACGGGCAAAATGAAGACGAATCGTGGGATCCAAACTGGTGGGTGAAAACATCCCTCAATGATGAAGGATGGATCGCCGAGATGAAAATACCTTTCAGCCAGGTCAGATTCGATAAAAATTCGGGTGATGTATGGGGTCTCCAGGTTGCCAGGATCATTTACAGGAGGAACGAAACTGATTTCTGGCAGCATGTCCCGGCCGATGCACCAGGATTTATTCATATTATGGGAGAAATGACGGGTCTTGATGGTATAGAGCCGAGGAAAATATTTGATGTCACACCATATAGCGTGGCCAGGCTTGAAACTTTTGAAGAGGATCCGGGAAATCCATTCCCGTACCTGGAATCAGGCAGAAGACCCGGACTTAACGCCGGTCTTGATGCCAAGATAGGGATTACCAACAATATGACCATGGACCTGACCATCAATCCCGATTTCGGGCAGGTGGAAGCTGATCCGTCAGAGGTTAACCTGACCGCTTATGAAACTTTCTTCTCAGAAAAAAGACCTTTCTTCATTGAAGGAAATAATATCACAAATTTTAACATCGGCCTTGGAGACGGCAACCAGGGAAATGATAACCTGTTCTATTCCAGGAGAATAGGACGGCAACCTTCGGGTTCTCCCAACCCTGGCAACCAGGAATATACCGATGTGCCGACATTTACAACAATACTGGGGGCAGCCAAACTCACAGGAAAAACAAAGAATGGATTATCACTTGGACTTGTCGAAGGTGTTACCGGCGGAGCATGGGCCGCAATAAAAGACTCCGCCTCAGGTTCTACAATCAGACATGAACTGGTTGAACCTATGACCAATTATTTCATCGGAAGGGTGCAGAGAGATTTCAAAGAAGGGAACACCCTCATTGGAGCTATTTTTACTAGCACCAACAGGGATGTCGACGACAATCTTGCAAGCTTCATGCATAAATCAGCATACTCAGGAGGAATAGATTTTACCCAGTATTTTAAGGAAAAAAGCTGGTCGTTCAACCTGAATACAGCATTCAGTCAGGTGAATGGTACTAAAGATGCCATCTCACTTACACAATTATCATCGGCCCGGTATTACCAGAGGCCCGATAATGATTATACTGAATTTAACCCGGAACGCACTTCCCTTTTCGGATCGGGTGGAAGAATGCAGGTAATGAAACTTAGCGGCCATTTAAATATCCTCGGATGCATCAAATGGAAGACCCCGGGATTTGAAGTAAACGATCTTGGATATATGCAACAGGCTGACCAGGTGCTTTCAGTTATCTGGGCAGGTTATAATGTATGGGATCCCAAAGGAATATATCAGAGATGGAACTTGAACGGTGATTTATACCTCGTTAATAATTTTGGAGGTGATATAATCGGTAAAGGCTTTGAATGGAACGGAAGCATGACCTTCAAAAATTACTGGAGTGCATGGACGGGAGGTAATCTGGATATTTCCTCATTAACAACAGGAATGCTCCGTGGAGGGCCCATAATGAAGTTCCCCACAAATATTAACGCACGGATGGGATTCTCCACTGATTATCGTAAAAAACTCGTTTTTGAATATTATATCAATGGATCCACAGGTTTCGAAAAAAATTCAAGAAGTATGTACACTGAAGTGGAAATGTCTTATAAGCCAACTAATTATATTTCTTTCTATATCAGTCCCGGGTTCAGCCAGTCATTCAGCGAACTTCAGTATGTTGGTGTGAGAAGCTTTGATAGTGAAGACAGGTATATCTTTGCCTCGATAGACAGGAAAACATTAAGCACTTCCTTAAGGGTTAACCTCAACCTGAGCCCTGATCTGACCTTGCAATACTGGGGCCAGCCGTATATTGCATCAGGAAAATACTATGACCATAAATATATTACAAATCCTTTGGCTGATGAGTATGTTAACAGGTTCCATACCTATACAGAGGTAGAGAAATCATTTGTTGACGGTAATTATGAAATTGATGAAAACACCGATGGAACAACCGATTATTATATTGAAAATAATGACTTCAATTACCAGTTCTTCCTCTCCAATCTTGTTATAAGATGGGAATATAATCCGGGTTCATCAATCTTCCTTGTCTGGAGCCAGTCACGAAACTTCTTCAATGATTCGGGTGAACTGGATTATTTCAACAATCTTGGTGACCTGTTTAATAGGGACAATAATATACCTCATAATGTTTTTCTGGTTAAGTTCAGTTATCGGTTTGGTTTGAAGTAGAATTCAGATTTATAGCATGAGGTTAAAAGGCTGCCCGGGGGGCAGCCTTTTTTATTTGAGATTTGGGATTGTCGATTGCGGATTTAAAGATCCGTGTAACCCTGTGTTAAAAAAAAGATAAAAGTAAAAAGACAAAAGAATTGTTTTTAAACCTGAGAGATGATTCTTTTGTTTTTATTTGCAGTAACTAATAATAGCAAAATGAAATACTTATCATTCATTCTTGGATTGCTTCTTACTGTCAACCTTTCAGCACAGGATAAACCTGCTTATAAGGTTTTTACAGGTGAAGGGAAAAAAGATGATTACAGTGATATACTCAAAGAAGCAAAAAAATCAGATGTAATATTTTTCGGTGAGCTGCATGACAATCCCATCTCACACTGGCTGGAGTTGGAGATCACAAAAGATCTTTACAATGAAAAAGGAAAGAGCCTTATCCTTGCAGCCGAGATGTTCGAAACAGATAACCAGCTACTTATAGATGAATATTTTTCAGGGATAATCAAGGAGTCCTCTTTTGAAAGTGAAGTCCGGCTATGGAACAACTATAAAACCGATTACAAGCCGCTACTCGATTTTGCCAGGGACAGTGGATTGAAATTCATCGCCTCCAACATACCGAGGAGGTATGCTTCAGTGGTTAACTCGGGAGGATTTGAAGCGCTTGACAATATCTCACCTGAAGGACTTAACTATATTGCTCCATTACCTATAGAATATGACCCTGAACTTGCATGTTACAAGGATATGATGTCGATGGGCGGCGGCGCTATGGGACATGCGACTGAAAACCTCCCGAAGGCCCAGGCAATAAAAGATGCCACCATGGCAAATTCCATTGTAAAGAACAGGCAGGAAGGCGAAACAGTCATACATTACAACGGTAATTATCATTCCGATCGTTATATGGGCATAATCTGGTACCTGAATAAATATTCGCCGGGACTGAAAATCACCACTATCACAACAGTACTACAGGATGATATTAAAAAGATAGAGGATGAGAACCTGGGACTTGCTGATTTTGTTGTGGTTGTGCCATCTTCTATGACCAGAACTTATAAATAACGGTGCGGCGGATTTAAAATCCCCTCCTACGGAGGGGTTTGGGGTGGGTTATTGTTACTCAGAGCACAGGGCAAAGGGCTCAGCACTCAGGGATCAGAAACAATGTTCCGGGTTAATCCGTGGTTAACAAGAAGAACTTACACAGAGTTCCACTGAGTCAGCACAGAGTTCCACAGAAAAAAAGTTATTGCTTTATTTTGCCAATATCAGATGCCGGAGGCATCCAATTCTAATATCCATGGTTACATCCATGGTAATAGTAAAGGAAGTATTTTCAACACCGGCGGTGTTGAATAACAGATTTGACCCCATCCGGGGTCATAAGTATTCTGACTTGCCTTTCCCCGGATGTTACCGGGGATATTGGACTTAAATGCCTCCGGCATAAGACCTTTCCTCAAGAAGGGCTTTATCCCTTAATTTCACCTGCCTCTGAAAGAGCCATATTTGAATTACCCCCGGTGCACCTGGGGTAAGGCTATCATACACCACCTGTCAGCTCTGAAAGAGCTGAATATAACAATTTTGATGGGCTTCGCCCCATACCCCAAATTGTCAAATAGCCAAATAGCCAATTTACCCTGTGAAATCCTGCAAAGCAGGAGCCACAAAGTGGCTATTTCACAGGGCTAATCCCTGACGCAACGAACAGAAAA
>CAZHRV010000004.1:0-6012 GCA_964535035.1 uncultured Rikenellaceae bacterium | reverse complement strand
TCTTCGCGTGTAGTAAAGCTCATACTTGGGAATACCAGGTTGAGTAATTTATGGAATGGCATAAAATCCCAATGCTAATATTAAATTGTAATACTTATTTGGAAGTATAGATTACGCACACTGCGCGCTGCATACCGCAAGCCCCGTATCGCATACTGTCCTGCTATGAACATGGTGACCCAGGACCCAGGCACTCCGCTGGTGTGGATTTGGCTTTGGCGAGCTCGAGCCGTTTATTTAATAACGATTTTCCCTACAAACCTCTTTATCCCGGACCTCATCTCCACCAGATATATCCCTTTTGTAGCTGGTGCTGGTACCTGGATAATGGAGTTTCTTACGAATTCAGCATTCTGCAGATCCATAACAGGTTTCCCGATAATATTAAAGACTCTGACAGAACCAATTTCTCCGTTCCATTCATCATTAAGAGGTTGAATATATATCTGACTGTTACCAGAGTATAACTTGAAGCTATGTTGTAGAGAGAAGGGATTTTCAACACCTGTGAGTACATCAACAGTCAAAGGTTGAATAACATCATCAGCTGCATTATAGTTATCATTACCTGCCTGTGATGCGGTTATATTTGCAGATCCAGCGGCAACAATATGGATCATCTCACTGACGATAGTTGCTACATCGAGATTATCACTTGAATATGATACAGGAAGAGTTGAGCTTGCTGAAGCCCCTGGATCAAAATCAGGATCGCCTTCAGTTTTATCCGGTAAAGCATCAAAGGTAATAGTCTGATCACCCTTACTTACAGTCAGGGTCTTAACATACCCGGCAGGTGCAAAGGTTACATTACCAGCTTGGTTAAGGGTTATCACTGATGTTCCGAGAGCATGAAAATACAATTTATTTTCCATGAAAGTAGCAACTGATGTATTTGAGCTGTTATATGTAAGAGAAAGGTCGCTACTGGCGGTGGCTGTTATAGTCAACGGTGAATCGCTGTATTTCTTATCAAGAGATTGTGAGAAGTTTATAGTCTGGGCTGTAAGTGTCACCAGCTGATCAGTGAAGGAAAACAAGTATCCTCCTGTCGATCCCTGAACATCTCCCGGTGTATAAGATACATAAACGGTTTCAATTCCGGTAAGAGGTGTTGCCAGAGTAAGAAGTATGGTATATACATCACCAGGTTTTAAAGAAGCTGAACTAACAGTCACAGGAGATTCATCGACGGTAACAGTAAACTGATCCTGTTTTCCTGTCGGATCAGCCATTGGAATATCAAACCGGATCTCTACATTTGTACTCTTTGCCACGTAAAGGACATTTGGTACACCCGGCGGACTGACATTTACAGTTATGGTAGCTTCATCTGAATCACCACCGGCATCATTTACCAGAAAATCAAAATTACCCACTCCGTTTCCTGAAGTGCCTGTTGCTGCATAAATAATCTTCATTTCCGAATCCGTAACATCGGTAGGTACAGAAGTAATCTGGCTTCCCCGGGATCCGGCATCATACTGATATAATTCACCTTGCGTAGGGAGTGATGTTATCACTGCAGTTTTCGGACTTTCATCACCACCCGTATACTGGAGTTCAATAGTATTATCCTGGTACTGTTCGGCCCATATTGTTTGCGGAACAGGTACAAGAAGAGGAGTTGAACTGGTTGTGAATCTCTGGATCTCACACCATGTGGTACCGGTTGCATTTGTGGCAAAGACACCCCAGTAATAGGTATCATCAAGGTCCAGGCCTGTAACATCATATGAAAGGTTGCTACCTGCATCATAAACAGTAGGGGAATTTAAGTTGGAAGACTTTGATATTCGAAGCGAATAAGAAGTAGCATATGGAGCAGATCCCCAGACAAATGTGAAATCAGAACCAATATCTGCATCCTGTGGTGGACTTATCAGTGTTGCTATTCCTGGCTCCGGCAAAAGAGGCGTAGTTGTCAGGTAAATACCGTCATATTCTGCATCAGAGTCAATGGTATAAGTACCACCTGAGGGAGTGAAAGAGATAGCTTGTTCAGAATAAACTGCATCAGAAACATGATATGCGTATTGAACACCGGCACTTCCATCGGAGTTTTCCAGTCCGATTGTGGCGCTTGAGCCATGTGCCCTTTCATTTATATTATCTACAATAAGTCTGAATTGTACCTGGATAACATTAGTTGATTCGTAAAGGATCAAGGAGAAAGTGCCAAACATAGATGTTGGGATGGGATAGAATAGCATATTCTTCCATTGAATCGTAAGCTTACGGTTAGGAGAAGCACCAATAGTTGAATATAGTACATGTCCGTCAGTATACAGATCATCCCAGAAGGCTGCAATGAAATTATTAGGTGTTCCGGCAGTAGGTATAGGGTCTTCGGATGGATCAGTTGAACCGGCCCCAAATGTTACTAATCCATTTGGATTTACATAGAATTGTGAATATGTATTTCCAAAGAATATAAAATCAAACCCAATATCAAGTGGTCCTGTAAAATCATTATTCACGTATTGACCAATTGCCTGGGTTCCTTCATATACATCTTCCGATGGTTGTGCATATATGCCTATGCTGATCAGCATAATTGCCAGAATATTTAAAAACCTGTTTTTCATGATATGAATTATTAGGTTTTAAATGATGTTCTTAATCTTCTATATGTTAGACAACAATAAGAATTAAACAGTTGCCTGACTTTCTAATCAGTTAAATATCTCCTAAAACAGTAAAATTATTTTAGTTAGTTCAGGATCAACCTATAAAGGTAATAAATAATATTTTATTTAGTTTAATTAAACACAACAATTTGACCAATTTAGCATATGCTGAAATTAACAGGCTCCGGGGAAATGGTAACAGGGAATAAAATTTTAATATGTATAATCCCGGTAACCCGGAACCCGACTAACGCCCCGCACCCGGCACGAATCTGGAATCTGGAATCATACAAAGGCCTGGGGTTGGTTAAAGAAAGGTTG
Organism: uncultured Rikenellaceae bacterium; assembly: GCA_964535035.1. Classification (GTDB taxonomy): domain Bacteria; phylum Bacteroidota; class Bacteroidia; order Bacteroidales; family VadinHA17; genus LD21. The sequence goes on along the minus strand of CAZHRV010000004.1, from coordinate 3,061 downwards.
AAGAAAGTTGAAGAAGTTGAATAGTTAAAATCCGCAATCAAAAATCCGCAATCCGCAATCACCCGAAGGGTTTGTCCCCGAACGGACTCTGAAACGGCTCATCAGCGCCTTTGCTTCCGCCGCCCCTGGGAGGTGGGTTAGGAGGCATTGTTGTCATCATGACAAGAGATATCGAGTTATCCAGGATCACCCTGGTAATAACAGGTTTGTTGTATGATTTCTTTGATGATATTTTAAGATCTATAGTCTTCAAATGCAAGAGATCCGAACAATTTACAAAAGTATCTATTTAAATAAAATTAACAAATATTTAAAAGGCTTAACGGCACAATGGCTCAACGGCAAATCCGATTATCTAAAGCCCTTGCGCCTTTACGCCTTTATGCCCTTACGCCTCATTTTATCATCACCTTTCCCACATACCTCTTCATTCCCGACCTGATCTCAACCAGATACAATCCGTTTACTTCCGGTCCTTTTACTTGTGTTACAGAACTCCGGCTGAATTCAATTCCTGCAACATTTGTAATGGTTTTGCCTGCCATATCCAGAACCTTAACAGATGCTATACTTCCATCCCATTCTTCTGAGATTGTCTGGATATTTATAAATCCATATCCGTAGTAAATATTAAAAATATTCACCGGCATTACAGGAGGTTCAATAGTAGTTGCCACATCAGAGATCTTCAGTATGAACCTTTCGTCAAGCAATCCTGCAGCAGAAAAGAATGTCAGTTCGGGTATCAATTTCAGATCTGCAATAAACCCGGTTGAGTTGTCTGTAAGTGTTACATTGTATTCATCAAGTCCCTGGAGCTGCATTGTGGAGATCTTGTGGTTACCTTCAGAAATAACATTTACGACAACCGGTATTTCCACCACCGTTTCGGGGAATGGCAGACCATTGATAGCATAGTCTGTTCCATCCAGTGATGTATGGATTGTGGTTTTCGTGGAAGACAGGAACATTTTGAGGGCATCGAAGTCATTATCGAGATACGACTTGGCGAGATCATTGAATCTTACAACTGTCTCGTCATTGGAAACAGTATCTTCAGTGACAGAAAGCCTGACAAGAGGTATTATGGTCTTCTCTCCCTTGTATCTTGCATGTATACTGCTGTGTGTTCTTGCAGCAGCAGGAAGCGTAATGGTATTTCCCGTACTGTAGGTTTTGGTAAAGAATCCCTGCATGGGAGGAATGATACCTGTCACGTCGCCTGGTGTTCCCACTCCGTTTATATATGTACACTGTGCATTTTCCCTGGTAAAATATAATCCTTTGCTTGTGTTGGACGGATATGTAAAATAAACGCTATTAGCAATATCGTCCCAGTTCAGTCCGGAAGAGAACGGGTTCCCGAGGAGGTTAAAGCCGTGTAATGATGCTGAACCGCTGAATCCAAGACTCATTGGAACATTTGCCGTGTTGAATGTTCCGAAAAATGTGAATGTATTATTGTTATCGTCCCAGTAATTATAGCCTTTACCTGGTGTAAGGGTTGAGAATGTAGGACCGTCTGAGTATCCTGTTGAATATACATAACCATCATAAGCTACCCATCCTTCAAGGAGGTTAAACTGTGGATAACTTTCAACAAACTGCGCCAGGTCAAGAGTGGTCCCCGGAGCAAAAGTGCTTACAGCCAGGGAAGATACAGGAGTTGAAATATAATGCCATCTGCCCTCGTAGTTTTCAGGATCACCAATATAACCCCCGGTAAGATATAATTGTATTTCTTCAGTACCGCTGCCTGAATAGCTGCCAAGGATAAGCGATGCAAACCCGGTAGCATCATGATTCAGCTTCAGTGTTCCATTATTGGTCAGATCATCAAGAGTTACCCTTGCACCCTGTTCGACGATCATTTGGTTACCTGAGCCAAGTGTATAATCCTGTGTTGTAGAGCCTGTCGGGTAAATTGACAATCCTGTCGGAATAATAACATCTCCGGTACCTGAAGAAGGATCAATGCTCTGATCCCAGTTTGTTGCAGTTGACCAGAGAGTGCTTGTTGCTCCGGTCCAACGGCTGTACTGGACCTCATAAGTTCCGATGTCTTTGGTACCGATTCGTGGATTACCGTCATAGTCGGTTGTAGGAATTGTAACTCCCGTATAAGAATTTACGCCGACATCACGACAGGGGGAAATGAATTTAATTGACCAGTCACTACCATCTTCGGCAACAAAGTTAGGGCCGGCGGGATCAGTGTTTGAAGAATTGAGAACTATTGAGTTTACGGGTGAGCCGGATGTATAGGTTATCCCTTCGTAACCACAATTTATTATTATGCCAGCCGGTGTCCCGAGACAGTATATCTCTTTATTTGAACCCCAAAATATTGAATTAATTACTTTTGAGCTACTTGAGGAATGTAATATAATACCCTGACCTTCAGTACGAGTAGATGTATTATTTACAAATGTACAGTTTAAAATTTTTAAAGAACATCCGGTTTGAGCTGCAAGTCCTCCTCCTGTGTAATATGACACTGATGGTTCAAGACAATGGTTGCTGTCAAAAATACAATTTTCAATCAATGAGCTTGAACTATTCCAGCAGTAAACACCACCCCCGCCATGATCAGATTTGTTATTATAAAAATAACATTTGCGTATTGTTGGACTCTTGCTTGATCCTACAAAAACTGCACCACCCCAATCGCCGTAATTGTCTTGGAAGATACTGTTAGAAATAATTAAATTAGAAAAATTTGAGTAAATACCACCACCATAACCCCGATAATCGGAATAAGTATGAACATCTCCATTTTCAATAATGCAATAATCAATTTTTGATTGATTTGATTCACTTGGGGCATTAAAATAAATATGACCCCAGGTTGATCCGGATGCTGTAAAAGTTATATAATCTGAACTATTTCCAACAGCAGAAAGAACTCCTGTTCCTGATATAGTCAAGATATTACCTGTTCCAAAACGCAGAATTGCCCCGGGACTTATTGTGAATGTACCGCTTGAAACTGTAAGATTTCCACAATATTTATCACCGCTTAGAGTCCAGGGAGTAGTAATTGTACCACTGTAAGGATCTC
>CAZHRV010000003.1:0-4659 GCA_964535035.1 uncultured Rikenellaceae bacterium | reverse complement strand
AGTCTGGTACCTTACATGCAGTATCAGGGATACTTCTGTGTACAAATACAGGTGGTATTGCAACGGGAAACTGATTCCAGGTGCAAATAATTACTATTATATCGCAGGACGTAAAATGGGTGATTACCAGGTTAGTATAGGGAACAGCCTCGGATGCTATACAATAAGTGATGTTTTATCAATTCCGCCAGGAGATGTGGGAATAGATGATGCTGATCCGTTCGAAGGATTGAAGATCTATCCTAACCCTACAACAGGATCGTTCACTATTGAGATGGATAATAACATCTTTGGTGAATTAATGTTAAGAGTTATTGCAGAAAACGGGAAAGAGCTTATCTCCCTGAAGCTGGATAAAGCAACTGAACACTTCTTATATGAAGTCGATCTTAGCGGGCAATCGCAGGGATTATACATTATTAATATGCTGATTGACAGATATTTTGCAACGAGGAAACTCATCCTGGAATAAACTGATAATTAATCAGGGAGTATTACTTCTTATTATAGTCTGATTACATTGACGGAGATTGCTTCGTCCCATCATTATATGTATTCATCAAACAACCTCTTAAAAATATCTTTTTTACTATTTTTTGTATTATATTGTCACCATAGGTTCATTACCTGATGTCCATTATTATTGAGAAAGATTTATGATCCTGAAAAAAACCCGGTGTATGCAAAAAAGTTACTATCTGTCAGCTATTATTCTCTTGTTATTGCTTTCAGGATTCAACACCCTTAAAGCCCAATACTGCATTCCAACGACAACCTATGCTCCTTCAGCCTATAATATGTATATCGATAGTGTGAGTCTGGGTGATATTAATAACCAGGATTCATACTCTCCTACTGATACATGCTATAATGATTATACTCAATTCCATCAAACTACTCTTACCCGCGGTCAGAATTATAGTATGACCATAAAAGCCGGGCCTACTACATACTTTAACTACATGCATTATGCAGCATGGATCGATTATAATAATGATGAGGTGTTTACAGCTGATGAAAAACTTGGCCAGTATAAAACTGTTGCTCTCAACGAGGTGTTTACAATATCCTTTACCGTTCCTGCAGATGCTCCAATATTAACAACCCGTCTCAGGGTGCGTTGCACATATAATTCCGGTACTTCTTTTATAATGGACCCCTGTATCACCTACTATTATGGAGAGACAGAGGATTATACAGTATCAATTTCAGATTTTCTGAAGGTTGGGACAGGAATTCCGGGTACTTATGGTGATATATCATTTTTCAATTACAATACAGATGCCGATTATGATCTTATGCTGGTGGATGAGATTACTTTTGGTGAGGATCCTATAACATTCTATTTTAACACTGCGGGGAGTTTCACTCTTTTTGATTATGTAAACGGGGATCTGCCGGAATTGGATATAGTAAATATTTCATCTTCATTTTGCGATCTGAATAACGACAATCAACTTGATGTACTTTTTACATACCGTTATGATGATGATTACCCGGCAACCCGGCATTTTGAAAAACAGGGTTCTTTACTAACGCTTATGAGTTCGGGTTTCCCTGACCTGATGCGCGGCAGTATCAAGGCAGCAGATTTGAATAATGACGGAAGACAGGATGTTATACTCTGCGGTCAGGATATTGATGATGTTAAGCACACTTATATCTATGAGAACACACCAGGTGGCTTTGTCCTGGTAAATAATAAACTAAAAGGAATCCGCGGCGATATCCAAACAGTTGATTATGACGGGGATATGGATATTGATATTTTCATAAGCGGCGATGACACGTATGGAAATTCAAATGCAATAATTTACAGGAACGACAATAACTGGAAGTTTACCAACATAATGGCGGACCTTAAAAAGATAAGCTGGACAGACAGGGCGGAATTCGGGGATTTCAACAACGATGGTCTGCCAGATATTGTTGTTGGTGACCAGATCTACAGGAATAACGGGGATGATACATTTTCGGAAATATATCTTGAACTGGAGGATTTTCTTTATAGCCCGTGCCACTGGGGTGATATGGATGGAGACGGCTACCCTGAAATGATAAGCATGGATAGTTATGGTCCGCTCATTTTTAAATATAACGGTGTTGATTCTTTCCTTCTTGATGAAAGATTGTATGCCGATGGTTCATTTATGAGTATAGGTGATTATAATGCTGACAAAAGGCAGGATATTGCCATTAATCATTATGTAGAAATATCCTTTTTTAAAAATCAATCCTCTTTTACCAATTTAGTACCTGAGGCACCAACAAACCTTTATTCATCCATAGGTGACTCAGGCTATTATTCAGTAAACCTTTACTGGAATGACGGGCAGGATGACTATACTCCTGCCGAAGGTCTTACATATAATCTCAGGGTAGGAACAACATCCGGAGGAAATGATATTGTTTCTTCAATGACCAGCCCCTCAGATTATTCTTTGTTGAAGCCTGGTCCCGGAAATGTGTACAGTAACAATTCATGGTTCCTGAAGAACCTGAGTCCCGGAACCTATTACTGGAGCATTCAATCTGTTGATAATTCAGGGCTCACATCACCATTCTCCGATGAACAGCAGTTTGAGATCCTGGCACCGCTTACTGTCTCTGTTTTTGATATCGAAGGGAAAATCAGCGCTGCCGGATCGGGAGTTGACTTCGATGCTGACAATGACATTGACCTTATTGTCTACGATTCCTTACTTTCCATACATGAACAGGTCTCACCCTATGTTTACAACTATCATAAAGTGGATACAAGAGCCTATTTAATCGATATCAAAGACCTGAACAACGATAATCTTCCTGATCTTATAGCAAGACACAACAAGATTCCGGTTCAAGAACAATACGATTCTCTTGTACTGTACATAAATAAGGGTGATTTTACTTTCGACCTTATAAACCTTGATACACTCACCTTCACCTCAGCTGCAGCAGCCGATTTTGACAATGACGGAGATATAGATATAATCATCCATGAGGAAGGATATTTCCTTTTTGAGAATGTCGATTCTCTTCAATATAACAGAATCCAACTGCCATTATCAGAAATCCTTACTTCGAATTCCACCCTCTCGGCTATAGATATTGACAGAGATAATGATATGGATTTCATTATTTCCGGTGATGAAACCGGCCATACCGGAATTTGTCATACTTATGTTTATAAAAATTTAGGAGACATGGATTTCACACTTTCCCAGGAACTCTTCCCCGGTCTGGGACCTACGAGATTTATGCCTACAGCGGAAATCATGGTAACTATCGCTCCCGTTGTAACCTGGAATGACTTTAATTTTGACGGATATCCGGATCTGATTATTACAGGTAATGATGCTTATCAAAATACAAATAACCTGATATATCTGAATGATGGCACAGGTATTCTTGTTTTAACTGATATAAGTCCCCGGCCAGCTAATAAATTCAGCACATCATGGATCGACTTCAACACCGATGGATACCTCGATATCATTATGCCTAAAATGGGCTGGACAGTTGAAAATATGATTTACCTTAATGACAATAACAATGGTTATAATGGATTCCCCAATTTGGCAGACAGCCTGACCACTGCTATGTATATAGATGCAATTGATGTTGATAATGATTATGATAAGGATATTATCTGCACTTACAAGATCCCTACAGGTGCATTTACATATAAACCCGGAACAAAAATATATACCAACAATTATAATTTCACTAATTATCCTCCTTCTCCACCTGCTTCAATTTCGCATGAGATCGACAGCTTCACGGTGATCCTGAGCTGGGATAAGGGACTTGACGATCTTACTGCTTATGAAGGCAATACATATAACATCTGGGTAGGGGCCACAGAAATAATCCCTGATATTATATCACCTCTTTCAGATCTAAATACAGGCTATCGTTATATTGAAGATATTGGCAATGCCGGTACAAACCTGTCACGGGTCATTGAAAATCTTCCTCTTGGCAAGTATTACTGGAGCGTTCAGACTATTGACAATTCCCTCCAGGGAAGTGAATGGGCTCCTGTCAGTTCATTCGAGATAAGTGCACTTACAGTGGATTTTGAAAACGATACTGTCTGCCTTGGTTTTTATACTCATTTTACTGACCGGAGCGTTTCAACAGATGCTATTGACTCATGGCATTGGGACTTTGGAAATGGCAATTATTCCTCATTGCAAAATCCTTCTCACATTTTTTCGCAGTCTGGAGATAACAGTGTAAAACTGGTAGTTGTATCAGGTACATCTGTCGACTCGGTTATAAAAAATGTTTATGTCAAACCTCTTCCTGATACTGATTTTAATGCCGATGATGTTTGTGACGGAGCAACAACAACTTTTACCAATACTTCTGTTCTCAACGGTACAACAATAAGTTCCTGGTATTGGGATTTCGGTGATGGACAAACATCAATAATGTCACAACCTCCGCCTCATGGATATCTTAATCCCGGAGATTATTCAACACAACTGAAAGCCTGGGCTTCTAACGGATGTACCGATTCTGTCACAAAGGTTGTTTCTGTCGGTGCTTATCCTGTTGCAGAGATTACTGCCAATTCTCCTATGACTTTCTGTTCAGGAGATAGTGTAACACTTTCTGTATCTTATAATAACAACTTTGTCTACCAGTGGAAATCGGAGGGTACAGGTATCA
>CAZHRV010000002.1:0-1896 GCA_964535035.1 uncultured Rikenellaceae bacterium | reverse complement strand
CTCCGTACCGCTGAAAAAAACCTGAGAATTTCAATTGATCAGCACCCAGGAAGATTATTAATGCAATGAAAGTATAGGTGATTGCTCTGCCCAGGGTGTAAAGCAAACCGTTAATAAACACACGATTACGATTTTCTATATTTCGGCTAATAAATCCTACAGCAGTAATATTTGTTGCCAGCGGGCATGGACTTATGGCAGTCATGAAACCAAGCAGCAATGCCGTAAGCCACGGCATTGTGCTGTGCTCTAGAAGATTGGTCAGAAATTCCATGCAGTTATCTGATCAGCAAACCATCAACCTTTTCGTTTATGATCTCCTTGAATTTTTCAGGTTTGACTACAGCGTACATAAAACCCTCATTAGTCAGGTTGATCTTCTGATCTCCTTTTACAATAAGGAGTGTCTGACCTGTTACTCCGAGTTTTTCAGCAAGAAGTTTATTTGCCGGCTCCTCGATGTTTATCGATTGAAATGTCATTAATCCTTGCTTGAACTGGTTTGGGTATAATGTTTCAAGGTTTTCTTTGGCTCTGGCTTCAATAGTCCTGCAAGTCATACAACGCGAGGTAAAGTGAAAATAATAAGTTTCAATTTTATCGGAAGAATTATCAGATGTTTTACCCTCTTTCTTTTCAGGTTGGGCATTACATGATATAAAGGGAATGATTAAAACAATTGTAAAGAATAATCTTAAAGCTTTCATAATAAAGTAATTTATTGATTATTAGTAAGTATTTTTTTAATTTCCTTTGAACTTGGAACACGTCCGCTTAATACAACCTTACCATTAATAACAAGTCCGGGGGTATGCATGATCCCATAATTCATGATTCTGATTATATCTTCTTCTTTGGTGATATCTGCTTTTATCCCCATTTCACTCACAACTTCACTGGTGAGTTTTTCCAGTGCTTTACACTTTTGACATCCCGGACCTAAAATCTTAATCTCCATTGTTTGTATTTTATTAATCTAAAATTTAATTAACGATAAGAAATTATGCATGAATAAGAGATTCTGTCTTTTCACAGGAAATATTTACTGACTTACTATCGTTCAGGAAATCATCCAGCAACTTCTTTGCCTTTTCCCAATTTTTCCTGTTGATACAGTATTTTATATAAGGAGGATTAATCTCACCCTGGATCAATCCTGCATATTTCAGCTCTTTTAAATGCTGTGATAGCGTCGAGCGCCCTAAAGGAAGCTCTTCTACCAGGTTTCCGCTGTAGCAGCATGAATTCATCTTGGAAAGCTTCTGTAGTATATATACTCTTACAGGATGACTTAAAGCCTTTGCTGTTTCAGCAATCTGCAGGACTTCCGGCGAAAATTTTATTCTGTCTGACATATTTTCTGATGATTTTATTTCTATATTTCGCAAAGTTACGAAATGTTTCTGTATATTCACAAAGAAATAGAGAAATAAAATGACTTATAGTGTATGTAAAGAGTTCCGGACTAAAATCCATAAGTGTCTCATTATCACTAACCCGGGGCTTTAAATAGAAATATGAGCAGGCAGAAAACGCATTTAAAGATCCTTATAATCTGTACCGGCAATAGCTGCCGGAGCCAGATGGCACAAGGATTTCTGCAGTCTTTCGACCCGAATATTGAGGTTCATTCAGCAGGGACACATCCGGCTGCTGAGGTCAACAAGAAAGCTGTTCAGGTAATGGCAGAAGCAGGAATCGATATCAGTCACCATAAATCCTCTCCGGTTGATGATTTACTTAATGAAAACTGGGATTATATAATAACTGTTTGCGACAATGCCAGGGAGACATGTCCGGTTTTTACAGGTAAAGTTAAAAACCGGCTGCATATCGGATTTGAAGATCCGGCGAAAATAACCGGGACTGAAGAATATGTTCTGGATGAATACAGAA
>CAZHRV010000001.1:0-16569 GCA_964535035.1 uncultured Rikenellaceae bacterium | reverse complement strand
TAAATCTTTTATTTTTGATTGCTCACTTTGGACCGGATTGGGTTGCTCAGTTTGCTCCGGAATGGGGTGCTCACTTTGCTCCGGTTTTATATGCTCACTTTTCTCCGGAATCAGGTGCTCAGTTTGACCGGATTTTCCAATCATACTGTAATAGGACAAAATTAAAAATAATACAATATTTAATACTCCCTATCCTCAGACCACGGGTTTACAAAAATAAGTTTTCTTTTTTATTGTTTTTTCTTTCTTAATTACTTTTTTAATCATTATGCTGCCTGAAAGTATTTGTTTGCCGGAATTTGATGATTAATACCCTGACGACAAAGCTGATTGTTGTAATATTCAAAGTATTCCTTTAATCCCTGGTATAGTTCAAGGCCATCAGCCGGCAGTTTAATATAAACATAGTCGTACTTAACAGATCTCCAGAGTCTTTCAATAAAGATGTTATCAATAGCTCTGCCTTTGCCATCCATACTGATCTTTATCTCCTCATTCTCCAAAAATTCGGTCCATTCATGACAAGTAAATTGGCTTCCCTGATCCGAGTTTATTATCTCAGGTTTTCCATGCCTCTCAATTGCCTCTTTTGTTACGTTAAGGCTGCAGGATGCGTCCAAGGTATTGGAGATAGCCCAGCCGACAACATAGCGGCTGTAAACGTCTATAATAGCTGTCAGATAAAAAAACCCCTTGGCATAGGTATGTATGTTATGTCTATCGCCCACACCTGATTGGGACGAACAATTTTAAGACCTTTCAACAAATATAGTTTTATGTACTTTGCCTGTCCAAGTCTGCTAAGATTCCTTTTAGGATAAATAGCCATCAGGCCTATTAGTCTCAATAACCTCCGGACACGCTTATGATTGGCCAAAATACCAAGTGTCAGAAGAAAATCTCGCATTCTTTTTATACCCTCAGTAGTATGATTCAGATAATGTTCATCCATCAAGCGCATGATCCTCAGATTTTCTTCAGTCTCGCCAAGAGGCTTATAATAAAAACTGCCCCGGTTTACACTAACCAGTTTGCACTGACAACGAATACTCAACATCTCTTCCCGATTAACCATTCGGAGGCGATCGATCACGGGCCCAGTTTCTTTAAGTTTTTTTTAAAACTCACGCTCCATTTCTAATTGTCCGATTTTGGCGTATAATTTCTCTATATCCTTTTCTTCCTTATCAGCAGGATGGGTCTTTTCAAATAATTGCGGAGCTCTTTCCAGAAACTCCTTTTTCCACCGGGTGATCATGTTTGGGTGTATTCCATACTTCTTAGAGAGTTCTCCCAGGGTCTCTCTCTCCTGTAAAGCTTCAATTGCTACTTTGGCCTTGAAGGCACCTGAACCGAAGGGTAGCTTGCTGCCCGAGCTCGGCGAAGCCAATGTTTTTGTCTTTTTGATTTCATAGTACACTGGTTTAAAGTTATTAAATTTAAACTTAATCAGTGGTCTTAATCCAGGGTAGTATTATATATTGACCACATTTGGCCGGTTAAATTTCACTTTACATACATAACTAAACAACAAGCACTTAACTCCAGCAAGAGATGGTCAATTTATTCCGGCTAACTATGGTCAAGGTCTCTGGCTTTTCCAGTCAAACTTTTGAACTATTCAAAAGGTGTAATTTTTAAAAAATGACTAATTCCTGCTTGTAATTCACTGACTACGAGTACGTTGAAAAAGCCATCACCAATCCCGTCAACAAGAAATTTAAAATCCCTTGCAAATCATTGATCTTCAAGGAGCTGTGATTGGAGGTTGTGGTGCCACGTGGAATTGTATCTAAACATCCCAGGTTCATAATTAATGCTGTCAATTAATTATAACTTTCTTTTCATAGCAGTGCTTTATTAATAATAAAATAAAATGATTTTGGTACTTTAGCAGTTCATAATACAAAGAAGCATGAATGATTTTACAATACTGATAAATGAACTCCAAAAGTTCCGCGATGCCCGGCACTGGGTACAATTCCATAACTCAAAAGACCTGGCTCTTGCAATATCGATTGAGGCAGCCGAATTAAACGAGTTATTCCTCTGGAAAACTATAGAAGAATCAGAAAAAGTGGATAAGAACAAAATCAGGGAAGAGCTGGCTGATATACTTGCCTTTAGCCTGCTGCTGGCCGGGAAACATGGCTTCGATGTAAAAGAGATGGTCCTCGAAAAGATCCGGAAAAACGACGAGAAATACCCTGTTGATAAGGCAAAAGGGACTGCAAAGAAATATAACGAGCTGTAGATCATGATCATATACAGCAATTCAACGGAACAGTTCAAACAGGATGTCCTCTATAACAGGATTGCTGATATTATGAATGAAGCCTTTCTATCAAGCTTTGGACACAAGGTTCAACCCTCAGAGCTCCTCTCCTTCCAGAACTCACTGAGCCGCGTAAAAGACCTGATAGAAATTGCTGACATAAAAAACAATCACATTGCTCTCGAATACCAGGTACCCTACAACCAGAGCAGGATCGATTGCCTGCTCTTTGGAAAAGACCATTCAGGAAAAGACAATACTCTTCTTATCGAACTTAAGCAATGGACCAGCGTAACAGCCCTGGAAATTGAAGGTAACTTTGTCGAGACATATACCGGGGGCGGGATGAGAGTAGTTGCCCACCCGTCACAGCAGGTAAAAGGTTACCACAACTACCTTCTTGATTTCGTGGAAGAGTTTGAAAAAGAGCCTTCTATTACGCTCACAAGCTGTTCATACTGCCACAATTACAGCAACAGTGACAGATCCGGACTGTTCAATCCTGTTTATAAAAACCTGGTTAAAAAATTCCCCATTTATTGCAGGGAGGATGTCACAAGACTAGCTTCAAGACTTAAAGAGCTTCTCGTTTCCGGGAACGGAACAGAGGTATATAACAGGTTCATGCTAAGCCGCATAAAACCATCGAAAAAGCTGCTCGAGAATGTAAAGAATATAATCAGGGACCAGGCAACATTTTCGCTCCTCAACGAGCAGCTTGTTGCAAAGAACCTGATCCGGGGCAAGATACGTCGTGCCTTAACGAAAAAAGAGAAATCAGTGGTCATTGTAAAGGGTGGTCCGGGTACGGGGAAATCGCTTATCGCACTGAATATACTGGCTGAAATGGCTGCCAGGAAGAGCAATGTCCTTCTTGCCAGTAAATCCAAACCATTCAGGGATGGCTTGCAGGCGCTTGCAGGATCAGATGCCAGGAATGCATTTGTGAGCCCTTACTCCCTCACACCATCAAGGCTGGAAGAAAATGGCCTTGATGTTCTCCTTGTTGATGAAGCACACAGGATAGAGATCAGTAATGTTTACCGGCAAATGAGAGCAGCAGACAGATCAGATGTGCCGATGGTTGATCAGCTTATCAGATGCGCAAAGACAACGGTTTTCTTCATAGACGATAAGCAGAGAGTAAGGCACCAGGAGATCGGGAATTCTGTTTTTATAAGGAATGCCGCAAAGAAATTAAAGGCATCCGTTGAGGAAGTGGAATTGTTATCACAGTTCCGTTGCATGGGATCCAATAATTACCTCGAATGGATTGAATCGGTGCTGGGTTATTCAGATACTAAAAAGATTCTTAAAAAGAATGAAATATTTGATTTCAGGATATTTGATTCACCTGCAGAGCTTTACAGTGAATTAAAAAAGAAAGAGGCAGAAAAGCCCAATTCAGCAAGACTGGTTGCCGGTTACTGCTGGCCATGGAATAATCCATTGCCGGACGGGACACTGGTCAATGATGTGAAAATCGGGGATTTTGAAATGCCCTGGGAGACTAAAGGTGAGCATGCGGTTGGTCAGTATCCCGTCTGGTACCAGTGGGCACATAAACCAAATGGATTCAAACAGGTCGGATGTATCTATACTGCCCAGGGATTTGAATTTGATTATATCGGGGTGATAATCGGTCCCGACCTGAAATATAATAAAGAGATAGATTCCCTTTATGGCGATATGTCAGTAACAAAGGATCCCACTCTGAGGAGAGATCCTCCAAATTTTGAGACATACATGAAAAATATCTACAGGGTCTTGCTCACCCGTGGCATGACTGGCTGTTATGTTTACTTTGTTGATAAGGGCACCGAAAGATATTTCAGGGAGAGAATGGAATAAGAAAGCCCCGGGAAGGGGCGTTTGGTATGCAAATACTGTGACAGCCTCTCGTTCCACGGGACGACTTGTCCCATAAAACGGGAAGTTGTCCTATACAGCGGGAAAAATATTAATTTTATTGTCCGTTTTAACAACAGGGATTATTTTTCTCTTAGCTATTGAAACAGATTTATATATTTCCCGAATATATATTCTCTGCCTCGTTGTCCTCCTGTTATTTCCTTTAGGACCTCCAATTTCTCAAGGTCCTCAATTATTTTATATGCTGAAGGATAAGATATACCGGCTACTTCAACGATTTTTTCAGCATTGATTAATGGTCTCTGATATAAATAATTAGTTATTTTTTGCACATTTGCTGCCCGGCTTCCAAGTTTTTGTATTTCAAGGTCCACTTGTTTCTGCAATTGTAATATACTATCAAAAGTATGAATGCCCTTATTGGCGGTTTCAATAACTCCAACAAGGAAAAACTTAAACCATTGGCTTATATCGTTTTTTTCTCTTACACTCATTAAATTCTCGTAATAATGTCGTCGATGTGTTTCTAAAAAATCTGATAAGTAGAGTATAGGTTTTTTTAAAATACCTTTGTTAACCAGGTATAGTGTTATCATTAATCTTCCTACTCTTCCATTTCCATCTAAAAAAGGGTGGATTGTTTCAAACTGATAATGAATTAAAGCTATTCTTAAAAGCTCTGGGAAGAAGATTTCTTGATTATGGATGAAATTTTCTAAGTCACCAATTAATTCAGGAATAGCAGCATGTACTGGTGGTATAAATGTAGCATCATTCATTGTTGCTCCTCCAATCCAGTTCTGGCTACGCCTGAATTCACCAGGTTGCCTTTTTTCTCCTCTGACTCCCTGCAGTAATACTTTATGAGTATGTCTGATAAGTCTGGAAGAAAATGGGAGCTTCTCCAGTTCCTTTATAGCTGCTTCTATCGCATGAATGTAGTTTTGAACCTCCTCCCAATCATCACGTTTATCAGGGGAGATATCTTTTTTTTCACGTAGTGCTTCCTCAATGTTTGTCTGAGTTCCTTCAATTTTACTACTCTGTGTTGCTTCCTTTAAAACATGCATGCTGATGAATAAGTCAATATTAGGAATGTAATGTGAGTACATATCCAATCTTCCAAGATCTCTATCTGCTTTGCTTAGCAGTTGAATTACCTCCATATTATCCAAATGCCATTGTCTGTTAATCAGTGTCGGCTGGAAGCTTTTATAGTAACCCTGACTTATATAGGTCCCTGCTTTAAAATCTCTCATTAGGTAGAATTTTAAACAAAAATAAGTATTATTTATGAAATCATATAAATAATTAAATAAAAGTTATCATTATTTAAGAAATACAGTATTATCTTAAATAGATTAACAGACTATTAAAGCCCCACAACAGTATTTTCGCATGTTTTTTTATTAGTTCCCAGGACTCAGGATGTAATTAATAGTAATTTGCTTTGCGTCAATGGGCCCTGTGTCATTGGTCCCGGGAATTCGGGATGTCATTGGCTGCGCGTTATTCAGTTGTAAACAAAAAATGACTATTGAATGACCACCGAATGACCCTCCTTCCGGCATACCGTCATACCGTCATACCGTCATACCGTCGTACCGTCTTTGATTGCATGATTGATGATTTAGGATTTAAGATTATTCGCTACAGGTTTCTTTATCCCAAACCATGCATAGGCGGCCCCTACAAGGATACCCAGCCACGATTTTCCGATCTCATTCAGCGTGCCGGAAACATCCGGACACCTGATTACACCTACATAGAAAGAGCTTAAACCTATAAGCAGCCAGACTACAATGTATATCCAGACTATCGTCTGCATAAGTCTTTTTCCGTAATCCTCTGAAAGCACCTCCACCTGTGAAAGCGGTGTTGAACCACTGTCGGCCAGCGCAAGATTACCGATTACTACACCCGCAACAAGCCCATTAAGAAGATTTACAACCCATACTAGATTAATTCCCGGGATATAATTCCCGGCTTCCGGATCCAACTTCAATACTGAAAGGATCATATTTCCCAGAGTAGAAAAATAAATAAGGAGTAACAAACAAGCAATTACTCCCAACAAGATTTCCTTTGCCTTTTTATTCATGATATATCTCCTCCCCTGTTCTGAATTAGTATATAATATCGCCTTTATCCTGTCTTAATTGATATAAAGTTATAACAGATATATCATATAAACCAGACAGGGAAGAAAATTTATGATTGATGAAATGTATTGTCTGTTGCGGAGTTTACCCCACAGAGCGGGGCGATGTTTGTATGTTCGAGGATTTGAGGGTTTGAGCATAGCCACTTTTAAATATCTTGAATGCAAGATACTTTTCGAGAGCGTTATCACTGAAAGGATTTATCCAAAACCTCCTAAACCCGATTATACACTTGCTGATGAAATAGTATGCTTGTGGTATGGTTATAAAAAATCAAAGTCAGAAATAAGGAAACAGACAGATGCCCGAAATGCAACGGAGAGATGACCTATAAAGTCGAGGGTAGAATCAAAGTATATTATTCAAAGTAAAGAATTATCTATTCATTTTGTCGTCAGTGTTTTAAAAGAATAAGAAACTCCATATGAAGTACCGATTTCGTTTGAGGCATAAGCTCTGACATAGTAAGTCTGATCCGCAATAAGACCTGTTATCTGTGATGTAAATTCTCCGATACCAGTACCATTACTGGTTTTAGAATCCCTGATCGTGGGATTCTGATCGATACCCCAGCATACTCCCCGTTCCGATATTTCACTATTGCCATCATCAGTTACATTTCCACCGGATAGTGCAGAATTCGCTGTCATTTGAGTTACCTGCCGGGTAGTAACTGTCGCTAATTCTATCTTCAAAGTTATAAAAACCATGGTTTGTCCGTATACTACAGTATCTATTGTCCGGGCATAAGCTCTCGTAAAGTAAACATGATCAGGTAACAGTCCTGAAATTTCGGTGCTGAAAGAATAATATTCAGGTTGTTGTCCGATTTCTAACTTATAATCTGTTATTCCCGGATTTTTGAAAAGAGCCCAGCAGATTCCATACTCATGAATCTCATTATTCCCAAAATCAATGAACTCGCCTGAGACTAGTGTCGATCTGGCAGTAAGTTCACTGTAACAAACAGAATCCAGTTTAAGAATCCTTGTCATATTAATTTTTTCACAACCAGAAAATACCAGAGTAATAATTGCAATTACACTAAAGAGATATTTCTTATTATAAATCATCTTATTCATAACCAATGATATGTGCCTATTTACGAATGAATATGAATTCGCCGCCTTCATCTCCAACATTCTTAATAACACCATACTGAGGAAGGACATCACTGTTATTTATAACAGCAATTCTGAAACTGGTGAATAATTGTTCTGCAGACAGAGTTTTCTCTTCATTACGGATCAACCTGTCAATAAAGTACTTGACAAAAATACTCTGATCAGGTACTTCCGTTAACGATCCGCTGGTCATTGCCTTCCGGCTAGGCATTTCGTACAGCCTTTTAATTGCCAGCGAAGTGTTGAAATTCAGGCTTCGGGCTACAAAAATACTGCCGCTGAAACATGCATCGGTAACCAGCAAAGCATGTTTGACTTTTAGCTCTTTCATAAAATCCTGTACAGTACTGTTTCTTATCCATCTTGTCCTGTTGATATTATCCGCATCAGATGGAAGCCAGAAACCGATACCAGCCTCATAATCCCACCATCCATGGCCTGCATAGAAAATTAAAAGATTATCATTTGCTGTAAGCTTTCTTGATAATTCATCAAAAGCTCCCAAAATACCTTCCATACCCGGATTTTTCAGCAATTTTATATTCTCCTCCTTAAAGGTATATCTTGTTGAAATGACATTTTTTATAGCTTCAGCATCCTTTATCGGATTTTCAAGGTTAAAAAATCCCGGATTCTTATACTCACTTTCAGCAATTAATAATGCATAATAATCACCTTTAACTTCAACAATCTCATTTGATTCTTCCTCAGGATAATATTCAATCGCCAGTTTCTTTTCCGAAAGATTCATTTTTAGATCCGTTGCAATTATTGATACATTATTTAATCCCTCCTTCAGAATTACCTCACTGCTGAAAATGCCTGAAGAATTGGGAATGACTTCTCTTGAATTAATTAGCAATGATTTAATACTTAAGTTATCAGTCACCTTGCCGATTACCGTAAGTTTCTGTGTACTTGTTTCAAACTTTTCATTGACCCTGACCTGTGGGGATATCATTGAAATTACAGGTGGGATGGAGTCGATAATATCTGAATAGACAGTCTGTTTATTATTGATTTTAATAGTTGTCCATGCTGATTCAAGAACCTGAGCAGTAAGGTGGTAATGTCCGATAACCAGACAAATACCAATCATTAAAAATCTGTATTTTGTTTTCATCGTACCAGGTTTATTGTCAGGTAAAGTGAAATATCATGTCCAAAATCTGAAACATCCGGTTTCAGTCCAAGATTTATCCTCTTTTCGTTGTTGCCCGTATCTCTTTTATCAGGCATAACTGCCATCCATAACAGATTAGCTGTCCATATTCCCAGTGAGGACCAGGCTAATGTTTTTGAAATCCTATCCTGAGAAACAGTTTTATTGAAGTAGTCATCATTTTCCTGCCTGATATCAGAATCAAGATAAAACTGATAACTATCTGCTGCCTTTCTGTTAAACCAGTATGAGCCTGCAAGACATCCGTAAGCTGCTGCCCCAGCGATCCAATATGGACGACCTGATAACCTGGATTGCCCGAGACCTGGCAGTAAAGCAGAGCTTGCAAATAGACCTATCTTTGAAAAATGTTTCGGCATCTGTTCGGCCAGGACTTTCACAGATACAGCGTCATTTAAAAATATACTGTCACTACCCATATTCCACATTATTCTTTTATTTGAGCCAGGGTCTATATTTGCACCTATATCGCCGCTGAATGAAGAAGCTTCAATTGTACTGCCCTGAGAATCCTTTATTTGCACCCAGACTTTGTATTTTCCTTTGCATCCTTGAGGAAAACTGTATGATATAATAAGTGTATTGTCTTTAAATTCAAGAAAAGGTTTTGTAAGAGTGTTGGTTTGCTGTGCGCTGGTAATAGACAGTGACCCAGTTAGTAACAAAATGAATATAAATATTTTGATTGGTTTTCCCATTTATTTAAAGTAAGAATTCCAGGCTATTGTTTTACTATCTTCCTGGTCGCTAAACATATATTATTATTATCAAATATTTTAACAAGGTACAATCCTTCAGGCAGTTGTGAGATATTAATTTGAGATCCATTCCGGAATTCAAGCACTGTAATTCCTGCAAAATTGACAATTAGAACTTTATCAATCCCTGTATTTTCATAATCGATAAAGAATATATCTGTAACAGGATTAGGAAATATTATAATATTATGTTTTGATGCAGATAAAATATCAATTCCTGTATTCATTTCAGTATTTCTCAGAAAACCCTGATAATTTCTATAGCTATCAGTCTTAGTTAATCTATTTGAAAATGAGCCACCTATAACTCCAAAGCCTGAATATGATCCAGAATCATACTTACCGCCACCTGCGGATAATAACCCGGTATAACTTAAACCCTGTGCGCTGGCAGTATAATTTACTACTAAAAAAATGATAAAATGAAATATAAGGATTTTACATCTCATCTTGTTTATGCTTTAGTTCTTTCTTAGTTTCCGTGCTTTTCTCAATTGGCTGCTTATATTCTTTATAATGAAGATAAGTTCCTTTTTCATCTGCAGGTTTATCCACTTCAACCTTAATTCTGTTTTGTTCCGCATAAGGATCATGACGAATTCCGGTTACCTGCCAGGATACTTTTAACCCAATATTTCCCCCGGATATTTTAAATCGGTTATCTGATATTTCCTCAGATATATATACAGGAGCATATCCTCCGATACATGTTAACTGGTATCTGAACTCCATATTGAGAGCTTCAAAATACAAGGGAAGCTGTACAACTGCTTCTCCATTATTGTCAAGAATAATATTACCATTATAAACATTCATCATATCAGGGGATTCAACAAAGGAATGGTAGAGATATTTGTTTTCTGGGTCAAGAGGGTGATCTATTTCAAACGAACCTGAACTTTTTGAAAGTGTTCCATATACTCTTACATTTCCATAAAAATTGCCTGCATATCCCGTCCCATTTGTACTCGCATATAACGCATCGTCACTATTGCTAGTGTTATCAATCCTAAAGTAAGCGCAATCATCTAGACCATATTGATACACATTTAGTGCAGTTCGACTACTATAATTATCAATCTCCAATGCATCATAAGAATCTGCTGAGTTATCAATATAAATACCTTCCTCAACTCCATCGTTATCAATTGTAATAGCCTCATCTCCACCTGTACTGTATATATAAATTCCACTTGAATTTCCACTATGATTAATGTAAATACCGTTATCACTATTGACACTATTATTTATGTATAAAGCATCATCAGTGCCATTATTATCGAGATATAAAACCTCACCGGGGCCATTGCTTTCTATTTCAACAGTTTCAGAAGTTCCATTTGATGTAACGAATAACACAGTACCGCTGCTATTAATATTATTAATCTCAAACTCAACGAGGTCTCCTGTTCCAGTTGTAGATAATTCAAATGCATCATCAGTTCCAGCATAAGTACTAGAATAAGGCAATGAAAGTCCTCCTTGATTATCTGTATTTGGGATCCAACTACTACCATCCCATTTCAAAACCTGTCCTATTGATGGAGTTCCAGAAACAGGATTTCCTGCAATCTTACTTACAGATGGATCAGGATATGTACCGGACAGGTCACCCCCGGCAGCACCCGTTAATTCTCCAACTGAATCAGCTTTTGGTATCCAGTTTGTTCCATCATATTTTAAAACTTGCCCTGTAACCGGTGTCCCTGAGACAGGATTTCCCGAAATTCCGCTTACAATCGTATTCGACCAGCTTCCGGAGAGGTCTCCTGCCGGATCTCCCATAGAAGCTCCTGTTTCATCTGCCTGCGGTATCCACGCAGTACCACTCCATTTAAGAACTTGTCCTGTCGATGGCGTACCTGTCACTGAATTTCCGGCTATTTTACTAACTGTGGGATCAGGGTATGTTCCTGAAAGATCACCACCTGCAGTACCGGAAACTGTCCCAGTCTCATCAGCCTGAGGTGTCCAATCAGTACCGCTCCATTTAAGTACCTGACCAGTGGAAGGAGTTCCTGAAACAGTATTTCCGTTGATTTTACTCACTGTTGGATCAGGATATGAACCTGTCAGGTCACCACCTGCCGTACCAGTGGCACTGCCCACTTCATCAGGTTTAGGTTCCCACGAAGCACCGTTCCATTTTAAAACATATTCATCCTGAGGTGTACCTGAGACAGGATTGCCTGCAATATTATCAGTGCTCTCCGCGGATTCAGCTTTGTAGGCATACGGTACTGTCAATATTTCTGTTGCTGGGGATAATGGGTTGCCTTCAACAGCTACCTCCAAAGTCAATCCACCTGGTTCATTAAACACAGTAGCTGGAATAGGTGTTATATCACCAAGGGTGACCGAATAAAGTCCATCAGTAACCTGAACCAAATGAGTTTCAGTCCATGTCCCTATGGTAAATGTCATACTTTTGGTCCCTGTTACAGCATTTTCGTTTTCATAAAGTTTACCCTGGTAGGATATCTTATGCGGGATGGTTTGGGACAAAACCATTAAACTTATCTGTAATCCCAGAATAATCAGAATAAATTTACGCATATGGATTGTTTTAAATTTAACTTGCACTGCAAGTTAAGGTCGAGAGATATAAATTTCTATACTTATTGATAATTAAATAGATACTCACAAATAAGTATCTAGATTTACAAAAATTTTATACCTGACTAAGCATTTCAAAAGTATTTTCTTTATTAAATATCCCTGAAAGTCCTTATTTATAATAAAGCTGAGAATGATCAGAATCTTATAATTAATAAATTGTCATTGCTTGCTGTTTAATATTTTACTAATTTTATAGAAACATTAAAACTGCAATAATCAGTCATTTGTAAAGTTTAAAAAAACTAAAAATGAAACCGATATCAACGGTTATTGTTGATGATGAAAAAAGCGCCTGCGACAGGCTTGAACATCTGCTTGATTCTTTTCCGGAAATTAAATTAATGGGTAGTTTTATAAATTCACAAAAGGCAGTTGATTTCATCATAAAAAAGAAACCGGGTCTTGTTTTCCTGGATGTTGAGTTGGAGAACAGCATTTCTGCATTTGATATCATTCAAGATCTTAATGAAAATTGCTGCCATCCGTTTATAATTTTAATAACTGCTTATCAGCAATATACTATCAAAGCTATTCGAAATGAGGTTTTTGATTATCTAATGAAACCTGTTGATATAGATGAACTTAAAGCATCACTTAACCGATTAAAGTCTCACACTACTGCTAATTTTGATCTTTTGTTACAAGAGTTAACGGTTCTCAGTAAAAGAGAGAAAGAGATACTCAGGTATGTGCTGGAAGGGAATAACAGCAAAGAAACAGCGGACAGACTATTCATAAGTGTAAACACAGTTAATACTCATCGTCGGAATATACTGAAAAAAACAGGTTGTAAATCAACTCTTGAGCTGCTTAGAATAAAGAATATTTAATCTGATGAAAGACCGGCTCCTAAATTTCATAACACATCCGGCTTTTATAAGCTTCTTAATCTGGCTGATTATCATAATCCTTATCCCGGACATCTTTTCTGAATACAGTGTAAAGAAAGTTGATGAGATGTATTGCAGCAACAATGTTTATTATTTTACTGATATTGATATTGATAATGAAAGTGAAAAAGTAATATTTGATCTGGGTGATATAGAGCAAACCAAGATATTGGTACAAAAAAAAGACCAGGTATTAGAACAATTTAATATCAAATTTTTGCCAGCTGCCGGTATATTCTATTATTCCGGTGATTATAACTCGGACGGATTTGCTGAATGTTTTGTCTTCACTGAAAATGAGGATTCAATTTTTCTGACTGTTATTGATCCTTTGAAAAGAAAAGACTATATCATCCTTAACCGTTATATTGATAAGAAAGGCAAGACCGAGCATAGCAACAACAGGCCAAATATAAAACCAGTTATTCTTTTAAAGAATGATAGTACCGGTAATTATGATTTTGTTTTTCTAATTACTGCAGGTTTCAGCAGGGAACCTCGCAGGGCTTATCGCTATATAGTTGATAG
The DNA here is from genome assembly GCA_964535035.1 of uncultured Rikenellaceae bacterium. GTDB lineage: Bacteria > Bacteroidota > Bacteroidia > Bacteroidales > VadinHA17 > LD21. Next base: position 3,158 of record CAZHRV010000001.1, on the reverse strand, counting down.
TGATTCGCTGATAAAATCGCCTGAATCTGGTGCATGTATAATCGGTAGCCATGTAATTGATATTAACAATGATGATATTCCTGAAATATTACTAAATGGACAATCAACAGGAAATACAGACTATAACAAGCCCTATACTGATCAGTTTGGATGGTTAATGGTCCTGAATTCAGACCTTAATTTTGTATTTCCCCCGGTACGATTTATGAAATATCCATCGACAATTAATATTGTGCCGCTAAATTTTAATGGAGATATGAGATTAGGGGTATTTCATGACTATATTGGGACGGATACAATTGAATCAGCGTTCTATTTATATGATAAAGCAGGAAATCTTCTTACCAGATCAAAAGTTGAAGGATTTGAACATGCGTATTCCAGAATTTTGCCAAATGAAAATGATGGTTATTCAACATTCTTCTTCTTAAAGAACCTTAATGGTGAGGTAGAAAAGACAGATAAGGATTTTAATTCAACAGAAATGATAAAAATCCCACCTATTGGGACGTGTCAGCCCATAGCTACTGTAGATGCAGATCAGGATGGCCAGGGTGAGTATATTTTTCAGGGAGGCGATTTTAAATCTGTATTAATTGTTCGCAACGACTTTTCGAATTCCATTTCGTTTCCTTTGGATAATGAAGCTGGATTGGTCTCTGTTTCTGAGGTTTTGAAAAAAGAAGATAAACCATTGATTTATTTGCAGTTCGGGAAAAACGGGATTTTTATAAGATATTCAAAAAACCAATTCTATTTTTTGAAATATCCTTTTTACCTGTTATTATACCTGACAACAATTATTTTAATTCTACTAATCTTCAGGCTTCAGAGATACCGTTTAGCTAAAAAGGAATCAATGGAAAAACAGATGGTTCTCCTCCAGATGAAAGCCATTAAAAATCAAATGGATCCTCATTTTACCCTTAATGTTTTAAACTCAATAGGCAGCCTATATGCTTCAGATAAAAACAGGGAACAGGCTGACTATATTTTTGGTAAATATGCACGCCTAATTAGAGAAACTGTAATCAGTTCTGATCAGGTAATAATTCAGCTTGGTGACGAAATAGAATTTGTCCAAAATTACATCGACCTGGAGAGATTCAGATGTAATAATGGATTTTCCTGTGAAATTGATATTAAACCCGATATTGATTTACAGAAAAAGATACCCAGGATGCTGGTACATACTTTCGTTGAAAATGCAATAAAGTATGGATTAAAAAACAGCGAAGGCGCTGGTAAGCTTAAAATTTCATTACAAAAGAATAATAATGTGTATCTTATTGAAATAGAAGACAATAATATTGAAACGACCAACACCGGCAAGTTCAATAAGGGCACAGAAAAGGGATTAAACATCGTTAAGGAATTAATTGATCTCTATTTCAAGTTAGAAAAAATTCAAATCAAATATTCTCTAAAAGACAGATTATCACCTGAAAATGAACATATTGGCAAAGTTGCTCAGCTAGTAATCCCGCTTTAAGAATATTTACAGCATATAGTGTGCAACGTTTAGCATGCGGCCAGCCTCCGCCACCAATTTATCGGGGCTACGGCCTTTGGCCGACTTAGTTCCGGTTTATCGGAATGATGTCGGCTGACAAAGCGAGATCGAAGCGAAGCAGAGATTCCACAGAGCGGAAGCGCGTGCCTCCTTCGCCAAGGCTTCGGAGGCCGAAGGAGGGCGTGAAGAATTTATAATTGATAAAAATACCGATTACGCAGTACTGCGTAACGCAAAATTGCGTAATTTTGATGTGTATATTTAAATATCTGTAGAATGAATAATCCCTTCAGGTACGGAATAGCAGTTGATGAACCTTACTTTATCGACCGGGAACAGGAATTGAAGGACTTCCCAAAATGGCTCAAATCAGGGCAAAGCCTCGTAGTGTACTCTCCTCGCAGGTATGGAAAGACATCTTTAATGCTTAAACTACTGAAGAAACTCAGGGATGAGGGACATAATACAATATATATAGATTTCTTTAAAGTCAGTTCGAGAAGGCGTTTTGCTGAGATGTACTACACCGAATTATTGAAGTATATGCCTTCATGGGAGAAGGCTTTGAGAAAAATATCCGGAATAACGAAAAAAATCAGGCCTGTTGTCTCCCTTGATAACCAGGGCCTGCCAAATGTGAGTGTCAGATTTGAAAATGGCTCTCAAACAGTGGACCTGACAGAAGTATTCGATTTACCGCAAAAACTTGCTGATAAAAAATCCTGGATTGTCGTTTTTGATGAATTTCAGGATATTGAAAAACTTAATGGCGAAAGTTTTGAAAAAGAGCTGAGAGCATGCGCAATACATCATACAAAAGTAAGCTATGTATTTATGGGATCAAAGATGAATATGCTTCTTAATATTTTTACCCACAGAAACAGGGCGTTTTATCAGTTCGGAAAAATCATTGAATTAAGGAAGATCCCGTCAGAAATTCTCAGTAAATATCTCGAAGCCGGATTTAGAAATTCAGGGATTAAAATAATGGATGGAATAACCGGCAGGATAATAGAAACATGCGAAGCTATCCCTCATTACGTACAGTACCTCGCCTCAGCCTCATGGGAAGAAGCACTTGAAAGAGATTCCATCCTGAACAATATACTGCTGGATAATGCAATAAATAAAATAATCATGAACCAGAATGATTATTTTATGAAACAGTATGAAGAGCTTACGGCCCACCAGCAAAGGGCCCTGGTTGCTGTTAGTGAGGATAACAAAAATATTTTTACATCGGAATTTGCAGAAAAATTCCACTTATCCCCTGTTTCCTCAACACAGAGGTCGATTCAGAGACTGCTGAAGGATGGGATTCTCACTAAAGATGGTGATACTTATAATTTCAATGATCCCTTTTTCAGATTATGGATAAGGAAATATATCAGGTAAAATCCAGGTAATAGGATTTATAAATACCGGTCGGGGAATTGATGAATGATGATAAATAATTTCGGAATTGGAGGAATCCCGAGTATTCGGGATGACGACATCCCGCATAGCGGGAGCGGATTTGGAGGAACTCATGTTTCATTATAAATTGTTAAATTAAACAACTAAAAATTATCTAATAATGAAAAACATAGATTCTGAAAATATCCAAAAGACCAGCCTGGTAAATACCTGGTACTGCAGCAGGAAA